>DVLA01000031.1 GCA_018715745.1 Candidatus Coprenecus stercoripullorum | reverse complement strand
ACCCTGTACTGTTCGCCAGGCTTGAGGCTCCCTACATATTCGGCCGCAGCCCCGTTGTCTATCCTCACAACCCCTTCGGGCAAAACCATCGACACCCTTACATCCTCCGCCTCGCCGATATCCACGTTCTGAAGCAGTACCTGCAATTCAAAAGGGGAATATTTGACAAGCCTGTCCATGCCCGATGCGGAGGTGACTGAATAATCGGACACCTGAACGAGCGGAGGCCTGAATGCATTCGTCCTTACCTGCATGACATAGGTTTCCGTACCGAAACCCTCAGGCTCGTGCAGCTTCACCCTGAATTCGGCCATCCCGTCTTCGGTATCCATGCCGGCCGTTATTCTGAAGGCTATTCTCTCCCTTCTGCCTACCCCGATGTCAGCCACTCTGCGGACAGCTTCCGTCTCCAACCCTCCGACGTTTCCGGAGACATCTATCCTTGCCGTAAGCCCGGTCCCCTTGCCGAGGCCTACGTTCTCCACATCCATATAGATATAGCATGTCTCACCGGCATCGATACAATTATTGCGGTTAGGATCCTCGAAAACTATGTCCTCGGCAGGATCAACCTTGAATATCGGAGGTTTCGAGAGGCGGCGTATGTCGAGCGAGCCTGCCGGCGATACGGCCGAAGACTGGGCGGCCGACGGCACGGCTGAAAGAAACAGAAGAAAAACAAGTACAGACAGTTTATTATTCATATCCTAAACAAATTTCATACAAAGTCCTGCCGCTGTCAACAGTCCCCACAACAGCATATTCACCGAAGTACGGGCGAAAACCGGGGCGAGTCCCTTTCCCGAACGCCTTCCCATCTCCGACCATGCATGCAGATGAAACGGGAGATAGGCGGCAGCAAGCAGTATCCATCCGGATGTGACATCGAAAAGGCAGACAGCCGGCAATATGACAGCGACTATGCCGCAGCACAGATACAGGATACGGGCAGGCTTCCTGCCCATAAGGACAACCGACGTCCGCTTGCCGCTGTCCCTGTCTTGGTCAATGTCACGGTAATTATTGATTATAAGCATCGTATCTATAACAAGGCCGCAACTGAGAGCCAGAGGCCACAGCCACCCGGGAATATCGTGTCCCATTACATAATATGTACAGCAGACCGGGACGAGTCCGAAAAAGACGAGTACCAGTATGTCTCCCAGCCCATGGCGGGACAAAGGATAAGGCCCGGCCGAATACAGGAAAGCGAATACGGCTGAAAGCAGCCCGACGGCAACCATCCGCCACCCGCCGTAGAAAACCAGTGGAAAACCGCAGCACAATGCCGCGGCCGAGCACAGCGCAATACCCGTTTTCATCTCCGCGGGGGAAATCCGGCCTGAAGCGCACGCCCTTTCAGGACCGAGGCGCATTCCGGTATCGCTGCCTTTCAGATAATCGCACAAATCATTTATAAGGTTCGCATCTATCTGCATAAGCCATGCAAAGAGCAGGCACAGGAGCGACGGCAGGAACGCGAACACATCCTGGTTCCAGGCGGCCGCAGATGCAATGAGCACAGGTACTGTAGCCCCTGTCAGGGTCTTAGGGCGGGCCGCCATCAGCCACGCCCCGGGGGACGCGTATTTTTTCCGACGAGAAACCATATATAAAACTGCGCAAGTTACGAAACTTTCTTAACTTTGTAACCGAAACGGTAAATACAAAGGGGTGCCCACGGGCTGAGATTATACCCTCGAACCTGATGCAGACAATGCTGACGTAGGAATTGTAACTCCCGCCGCACACTTCTCCGCATTTACCTTAAAACATGGGATTATGAAAATAAAGATTAACGGGAACGACGTACTTACGTCCGCCTCCGACATTGCAGGCCTGGCCGAAGAGCAGGGCGTCCGGCGAAACGGTACCGCCATAGCCTTGGACGGGAAAGTGATACCTAAGGGCGAATGGGCAGCGACCCCTCTTGTAGAAGGCTCGTCCGTATTGATTATCAATGCAGCTTTCGGAGGATGACGGAAGAATTGAAAAGACTGTGCCGGCTTCAGTTCATATCCCACTTTACAGAGAGAACGGGTTATATTGACGGCATACACATGGCGTTGGACGGGGGATGCAGGTGGATACAGCTAAGGATGAAAAGCGCGTCAGAGAGAGAGTTCGACGAGGCCGCACTGAAAGTCCGGAAACTGTGCGACAGCTACAATGCCGTACTTGTCCTCGACGACAGAGTTTATTCCGTCATGCCTACGGGTGCGGACGGGGTGCATCTCGGCCTGCACGACATGCCCGTTGCCGAAGCCAGGAAAATCCTCGGCAGGGACAAAATCATAGGCGGTACGGCCAACACAGCGGAAGACATCATCATGCACTATGCTTCCGGAGCGGATTATGCAGGTTGCGGCCCGTTCCGCTATACGTCAACAAAAGAACGGCTGTCCCCTGTCCTCGGGACAGAGGGATACAGGAACATTATCGGCAGAATCAGGGAACTGGGTATAAAAATACCAGTCATAGCGATAGGAGGCATAACCGCGGAGGACATACCCCACATCATAGAGGCCGGTGCCGACGGAATCGCCGTTTCGGGAGCAGTGCTTCACAATGAAGACCCTGCAGGCGCAATGCGTAATTTGTCAACAATAATGAACAACATAATATGAACAGACTGACCATAGCCGGGCACACATTCTCCTCCCGGCTGTTTTTAGGAACAGGAAAATTCAGTTCCAACGAACTTATGACCGAAGCCATAAAGGCTTCCGGGACGGAAATGGTGACAATCGCCATGAAAAGAATCGAGCTGAAAGACAGGAACGATGACATGCTGCAGCATGTCCGTATGCCCGGAATAAGGCTTCTGCCCAACACCTCAGGCGTAAGGACAGCCAGAGAAGCCGTTTTCGCCGCAATGATGGCTCGCGAGGCCTTCGAGACGGAATGGCTCAAGCTCGAAATACACCCCGACCCGCGCTATCTGCTTCCCGATTCGGTAGAAACCCTGAAAGCGACGGAAGAACTGGCCAAGGCCGGTTTTATTGTACTCCCCTACTGCCAGGCCGATCCGGTATTGTGCAAACAGCTTGAAGAAGCCGGGGCCGCGGCCGTAATGCCGCTCGCCGCCCCTATAGGGAGCAATCTCGGACTCAAGACCATCGACTTTCTCAGAATAATCATCGAGCAGGCCGGAGTCCCGGTAGTCATAGACGCGGGGATAGGCGCTCCGAGCCATGCTGCAATGGCAATGGAAATAGGGGCCTCGGCCTGCCTTGTAAATACGGCCATAGCCGCATCCGCCTCCCCTGTAGAGATGGCGCACGCATTCCGCCTGGCAACGGAAGCCGGCAGGAAAGCATTTGAAGCCGGACTTCCCGGACAGTCCGCTGATTTCGGGGCTGAGGCGTCCTCCCCCCTTACCGACTTCCTCAATAATTAAAACCAGAAACAGACATGACAAGCATAAAGTTTCCAAGATCAGAAAAAGTCTACCTCCATGGCTCAATCTATCCGTCCATAAGGGTCGGAATGAGAAAAGTGGAACAGGTACCGAGCACATACACAGACAATGACGGAAAGAAAACCATCGTCCCGAATCCGGATATCTACATATACGACACCAGCGGTCCGTTCAGCGATCCTGCCCAGAAGATAGACCTGAAAAAAGGGTTGCCGCGAATGAGGGAAGAATGGATCCTAAGCAGGGGCGACGTTGAGCAGCTGCCTGAAATAACATCGGAATACGGCAGGGCAAGAAGGGACGACCGCAGCCTCGACAGTCTCCGGTTCGAGCACATCAGACTGCCCTACAGGGCCAAAGACGGACATGCAATAACCCAGATGGCCTATGCTAAAAAAGGCATAATAACGCCGGAAATGGAATATGTGGCCATAAGGGAGAACATGAACTGCTCCAGCCTCGGAATCAAAAGCTACATAACCCCCGAGTTCGTCAGGGACGAAATAGCGTCCGGAAGGGCGGTCCTTCCCGCAAATATCAACCATCCGGAATCGGAACCGATGATAATAGGCAGGAATTTTCTTGTCAAGATAAATACGAACATAGGCAATTCGGCCACGACTTCAAGTATAGAGGAAGAGGTAGAAAAAGCATTGTGGAGCTGCAAATGGGGCGGGGATACGCTGATGGACCTTTCCACGGGCGACAACATTCATGAAACCCGGGAATGGATAATACGCAACTGCCCTGTACCGGTAGGTACGGTCCCCATTTACCAGACCCTTGAGAAAGTAAAGGGGAAAATTGAGGAACTTGACTGGGAACTGTTCAGGGACACCCTAATAGAGCAGTGCGAACAGGGCGTGGACTATTTCACCATACATGTAGGTATCCGCAGGCACAATGTCCATCTGGCCGACACGCGCCTTGCCGGGATATGCTCGCGCGGAGGCAGCATAATGAGTAAATGGTGCCTTATCCATGACAGGGAAAGTTTCCTGTACGAGCACTTCGACGACATATGCGACATACTGGCCAGGTACGACGTAGCCATCTCACTCGGGGACGGGCTCAGGCCCGGGTCCATTGCCGATGCCAACGACCGTGCCCAGTTTGCAGAACTCGACACCATGGGAGAGCTTGTCACAAGGGCGTGGGAGAAAAATGTCCAGGCCTTTATCGAAGGGCCCGGACACGTGCCCATGCACAAAATAAAGGAAAACATGGACAGGCAGATAGAGAAATGCCACAATGCCCCTTTCTATACCCTCGGCCCCATTGTCACCGACATAGCGCCCGGCTACGACCATATCACTTCGGCCATAGGCGCAGCCCAGATAGGATGGTTCGGTACAGCCATGCTGTGCTATGTCACACCCAAGGAACACCTCGGCCTTCCGAACAAGGAGGATGTGAGGACAGGCGTAATTACATATAAAATAGCCGCACATGCCGCTGACCTTGCAAAGGGGCATCCCGGGGCGCAGGTAAGGGACAATGCGCTCAGCAAGGCCAGGTACGAATTCAGATGGAAAGACCAGTTCGACCTGTCGCTGGACCCTGAAAGGGCCCTGGAATATTTCCGGCAGGGCAGGCACACAGACGGGGAATACTGTACAATGTGCGGTCCCAACTTCTGTGCCATGAGACACTCCAATGAACTTAAAAAATACAGGAAAGGGAAAGAATAGAGATGTTTTCAGAATATTTAAAACAATTCGGCTGGGAGGAGACAACGGAAAGGATTTACTCCAAAACGGATTCCGATGTCAAAAAGGCCCTGTGCGCGGCACACTGCGATGAAGAAGACTTCATGGCACTCGTTTCTCCGGCTGCAGAACCGTACTTAGAGGATATGGCCAGGCTCAGCAGGAAATACACGTTAAGCCGATTCGGCAACATAATGTCCATGTTCATCCCGCTCTACCTGACTAATTCCTGCATAAATTCCTGCGTGTACTGCGGTTTTCATTCCAGCAACAAGTTCAGGCGCACGATACTTACTCCGGAAGAGACCGTAAACGAATATAAGGCCATAAAGAGACTCGGCCCGTTTGAAAACCTTCTCCTTGTCACCGGAGAGAATCCCGTACTGGCGGGTACTGACTATATTGCAAGGGCGCTCGACCTGGCAAAACCATACTTTTCAAACCTGAAAATAGAAGTCATGCCCCTTTCAACTGATGATTACGAAAAGCTCACACACCACGGGCTGAACGGGGTGATATGTTTCCAGGAAACCTACAACAGGGCTGATTACAGGATATTCCATCCGAAAGGGATGAAATCCGACTTCGAATGGAGGGCCAACGGCTTTGACCGCATGGGGAAAGCCGGGGTGCACTCCATAGGGATGGGCGTGCTCATAGGCCTTGAAAAAGAATGGAGAACGGATGTAACGATGATGGCCCGCCATTTGAGATACCTTCAAAAGCACTACTGGAGGACGCGGTACAGCGTAAACTTCCCACGCATGAGACCGGCTGAAAACGAAGGGTTCAAGCCGAATGTAATAATGACGGACAGGGAGCTTGCACAGCTCACATTCGCAATGCGTATCTTCGACCATGATGTGGACATATCGTATTCTACAAGGGAAAGCGCGTCTTTCCGCACGCACATGGCAGGGCTCGGAGTCACTACCATGAGCGCCGAAAGCAAGACGGAGCCTGGAGGGTATTTCAGTTACCCCCAGGCCCTGGAGCAATTCCAGATCAATGACTCCCGCACGGTAAAGGAAGTTTCCGACTCGCTGAAGGCCAAAGGCATCGAGCCTGTATGGAAAGACTGGGACGCATCGTTCGACTACCAATGCATGGCACAGGGAAAATGAATATGGAGCGGCACCTCAGACAGATTGCCCTTAATGAAATAGGGGAAACGGGACAGTCAAGGCTGCGCGGCGCCAGGGTACTGGTCGTAGGTGCCGGAGGGTTAGGCTCGCCGCTCATCGCCTACCTTGCCGGGGCCGGAACAGGCAATATAGGGATATGCGATTATGACACCGTGAGCATTTCCAACCTGCAAAGGCAGATACTGTACGGTGAAAATGATACGGGCCTGCCGAAAGCCGTTCTCGCCGCCGGAAAAGTAAAGGCTACAGACAGCAGCCTGCATGCCACAGCCCACAACCTGAAAATAGGGCCTGGCAACGCAGCCGGAATAATATCCGGATACGACATAATAGCTGACTGCTGCGACAATTTCGAAACACGGTATCTCCTTAACGACCTATGCCTGTCTTCCGGCAGGATTTACGTATTCGGGGCCGTGTCCGCCTTTTCCGGGCAGGTATCAGTATTCGGCTACGGCAGCCGGCCACGCTCATTGAGGGAGCTTTTCCCTGATCCCCCGGAAGAACCGTCCTCCCCCATGCCGATAACAGGTACGACCGCCGGCATTACAGGCACCGTAATGGCCAACCAGATACTGAAGATAATCTGCGGGTACGGAACAGTACTTTCAGGCAAACTTTGGATTTACGACAGTAAAAAAGAAGAATCATCTATAGTGGAATTATGAGACTTGTCGCAATAACACCTCCGGAATATCTGCCGCAAGAAGGCAATGCGATAGCGGCCATAATAGAAAGCGGGGCCGCATACGTACATATACGCAAGCCGGGAACAGGCAGGAAGGAAATGGAAGCCCTGCTGCGTTCCGTACCGGAAAGACTGCGCGGAAGGATTGTACTTCACGACATGCACGAGCTCGCAGCGGATTATGGCGTCGGAGGCATACACCTCAACCGGCGCAACGGCAACATACCGGGGAATTTCACCGGACGCATAAGCGTATCCTGCCACACCCTTGAGGAAACCGTGCATTGGAAAGACAAATGCGACTACCTCTTCCTAAGCCCCGTCTTCGACAGTATTTCGAAACCGGGATACATGCAGGCCTTCTCCCCGTCAGTATTGAGGGAGGCACGCGAATCGGGAACCATAGACAGAAAAGTCCTGGCGCTCGGAGGAATCACACCTGCCAACGCCGGCAAGGCAATGGCATTCGGTTTCGGAGGGGCCGCCGTCTTAGGATGGCTCTGGGAGGGATACGGACCGGACAGGACAGAGTTCCTGAAACATAAGACACGCTGTTTGAAACAGGCTCTCCGTCCGCATCCGGCAATTCTGAGCATAGCCGGTTCGGACTGTTCGGGAGGGGCCGGAATACAGGCAGACATAAAGGCCATCTCGGCCCTCGGAGGCTATGCGGCTACGGCCATAACAGCCGTAACTGCGCAGAATACAAAAGGGGTGGCCGCAATCCTGCCCGTATCCGCCGGAATTGTGGCAGACCAGATAGAATCGGTATTCGAGGACATCCTGCCCGATGCAGTCAAGATAGGGATGGTCACAGACGGCGCCACTGCTGAGGTTATCGCATCGGCAATCAGGACCTACAGGCCTGAGCATATCGTCTACGACCCCGTAATGGTCTCTACAAGCGGCAGCAGACTGATGCAGGACGGAGATTCCGGAGCCATTGTCGGGAAACTGATTTCGCAGGCTTCGCTGATTACGCCCAATATCCCCGAAGCCGAAGCGCTTTACGGGAGGCCTGTAAGGAATATAGAACAAATGACGGAAGCGGCAGCAGAGATACTGAAATACGGTTGCGGAGCGGTACTTGTCAAAGGGGGGCATCTGGAAGGCTGCGAAGCCGCCGATGTTCTGGTCACAAAAGAAAACCGCCGCATCTTCAGGCGGAATATGGTTGACAGCAGGAATACGCACGGCACCGGATGCACCCTTTCATCCGCCATAGCCACCCTGCTCGCATCGGGCGAACCTGTGGAAGATGCCGTTAAAAAAGCCGGAGACTATGTGCATAAATGCATAGTCTCCGGAACAAGTCTGAATATAGGCTACGGCCACGGACCGCTATGGCATTTTCCCGATCACGATCAGGTTCAGTTGCCGGGATAATAATCCCTCACACACCGGAAATAGCCGAGAGCCTTTTTCCATTCGTAATATTCATAGCTCCCGTTTGCAGAAGCCTCGTCTAAAAGACGAATATTGGGATAGTCGTATCTGAAACCGTATCTGTCATTGCCGGAATAGTTGGGTGCGACACCATTGAAGGAATAGGAAGTCGCTATCTGGGTAAAGTCCGGCCATGTAAGCGAATGCCCGTCCCCGTGTTCCCCGTTTAAGGTAGATATGATTATGAGCATCTCTCTCAGGTTCGGCACGCGCCAGCCGTCCGGACAGGGATTGCTGTTGTTATTCAAGGCGTCCCTCATCTCCAGCCAGGTCATGCGGCTGGCGGAACTTTCATAATTCTCTTTCACCTGGAACGATGAAAAAGGTTTGTCTGTCGCTGTCCTTTCATGGGTAAGCGGAAGGATATCGCCATCGTCATAAGCCGTCCTGTAAGTGCTCGGAGATAGCCTGCCGAGATCTATGGTATATACCCAGCCTCCCGAGGCATTGTCGTAAGTACGTTCATATTCCGCATAATGCTCGGGTTCTTCCTGCACATTGGATATGTCGATGCCGAGATTCCTGACACACCTGTAATCATACTCGTAAGAGCCCGTATATCCGTTATATTCCAATGTGTTGAGAGAGCCCTGCACATCCCCCCTCGATGCGCCCTCTTCTGCCCACAGCAGCCACATCGCGCTTTGGGAGAATGAATTTGTATTCCTGTAAGAGCTTGACACGACATGGTGCCTTTCCTTTCCGTCACCTGTATACAGCCACTGGTCCTGACTGAGGGCATCCTGAGCTATAAACATGGTTGTCAGCTGGTCTATGGAAGCAAGATACCATAACAGCTCGGAAGGGTCGATATGGTTATTGCCGTTAAGGTCCCTGTTTCTGGACAGGCAGGCATAAATAAGATTGCGGTACTGCGGATTCAGCCCGTTTTCATCCTCCACGTCTGTTTCCGTCGTCATGAGATCCGTCCAGTCGAACCTGGTATCGCTCTGATTGCTTCCGTTAATGAAAAAATTAATGAAGTTCTGCCTCCCGTTTCCGGTCGTATTGGGGAGCGTCCCGTTGATACTGGTATTTACCTGATAATTGAGCTCTCCTGTCTCGTTAATAGTTTCAAGCCCCCAGGCGGTAGTTGCGACAGCAGGATTATAGGACGTAAATACAGGCTTTTGGGAGAATGTGATATATGAATTGGTATAAGTGGTGTTCCCGTCAGGCGAAACGGATGTCGATGTCATCGGCTGTATGTTCAGTACCCTGTTATCCTGGCTGTTTACAAACTCCTTCCATAGCCCGAGCCTGCGCTGCTGGTCGGAGAGGTCTGAGGAAATCTCATGAACGGGAGTTCCCTGGTACACATAATTGTCCCTACGCGGATCATAGACATATATGAACTCGTCGCAGAAGGCCGTGATATAGACAAGTCCTTCGTCATTGAAAAGTTCGGAATGCTCCTGAAGGTAATTTATAAGCTGGTTGATATCCCTGAGACATGCCCCGTCCGAAAGGGTATTTATCCTGTTTCTGTAATAATTGTCTGCATAAACCCCGGACCCGTCCGCCAGGAGTTCCTTGAAAGTCTTCGTCACCCCGCCTTCGGTAAACTTATTGCCCGTATCCGAAGAAATCTCGGCCCTCAGCTGGTCCTCGGGCTTCAACTGTCCTCCGTCAGACAAAAAGAAGTCCACCCCGCCGTCATAGGCATGCAGACCGGGGAACTTCACCATCCTGTCATCCGTATTGCTTCCGCCGAATTCGGAGTTTATCGCAAACAGCACCCATTTGTAATCGTAAGGGAAGGTTATAAGCCCGTTCTGCTTGGATGTGGTCCCCCAATTGGGATTCTCGGAACTCCATGACGCCTCATCCAGGTTCATATTGCTTATCTTGAACAGTGTCCTGCCATAATGGGCATCGAAAGCCACCTCCCTGCTTGTCGATATCGCAAGATCGCCTTCGTTGCCCGGGCGGTTGTCGACTCCGGTCTCCACCTCCACAATCATGCTGTTTATTCCGGTAACGGTCACATTATAATTGTATCTGACATTGCGGCGCACATCATAGTTGTTGACCCGCTCCACGTCATTGACATCCCTTGCAGAGCCTGTCTCGCCGAGATGGATTATATATACAACGTCCGCATTCACATATTCAGTCTCGCCTGAAGAAGCAAGGCGGGTATATTCCAGATGGCCGAGAATTTCTACGTAAGCGGCCGCATCGGGTGCGTATATGAACTCACGTCCCGATACAGGCACCGCTGTCTCGAACCCCTCTTCCCACCAAGCCTCGCGCATAGCGTAGAGATTTGGATAGTTTCCCTGGACGTCAGGAGTTATCTCCTGTTTCGGAAGCGGACGGTTTTCCATTACATAAAACGAGAAGCGCCCCCCTTTGTTATTTACATATACGGAATCAAAGTTGGCATATTCAGCCATCGTCCCGTAACTCCCCGAAAGGGCGTCCCAGGTATTCTCTGTTCCGACTGCAGCATTCGCGGGTCTTGAACGGCTTATCAGATATGAAGAATTCGGTACGTTATGAACCTTGAAATAAAGGTTGGAGAAAACCGGCCCTTCGGTAGCCTCAGCTATGTCTATATCGACACTGAATGTCACCTTGGCATCTATCCTTTTCAGGACCAGGTTGATACCCAACGGAGTATTCGGATCGTCATCTACATCCACATCCTCTTCGGAAGCTGTCATGAGAAAAAAGTTGCGTTCTATATTCCCTGACACGGTCATGGTATATACCATCTCCTCGATTCCGCTGTAGGAGGAAACATTCTCGAGATTTGAACGCACCGTCGAGTTTATATTGGCAAATGCAAGGAATCTGCAGTCCGCACCTGAAAGGGCCGGATAGTTCGGAATGATACCGGAAGAGGCCCCGTCCGATTCATCCGCTTTCTCAAAATAGGACACGACAGTCCCTCCCGAACCGACAGTATAATACCCGCGGGAGAGCACTTCTTCTCCCGAAGATGAAAACTGCATGACATACAGGTTCCTGACCCTGTTCTCGATAAGGACGGATTGCTCTGCCTTTGTATACAACTCTGCACCTTCTACATTGAAAGCCAGATCTGTAGGCACAGGCACACCCTCTTTGAAAGAGAGAGACCTGTTCTCGTCCCTCGTGCATCCTGCAAACGAGAGGAGCAGAAAAACCATTGCATAATATATTTTTCTCATCCCGTACATCAATTAAAATCGGGTACGTCAATCTCTACTGTTTCGTCCCAGTCGGAAACTGTATAGGTAAATGTCCTGTCTATGCCGTCACCCCCGAGCACGCACCATACGGTAACGCATATATTCCTGTCTATGGCAGGAAGATATATGTTGTTGACCTTGTTACCGTATATATATTCGTCATCCTCCCAGGGCCAGAATCCGGTGTCGATTCTTTCAAGATCCCTGTAATTCACTGTTATGACAGTAGCATTATAAAAATCTGGGGAAGAGGTATTCGAAGGCGGTATGCCTGCATTGTTACCTCCGAAGATATTCGGGAAAATATAATACTCCCCGAAACTGTCATACAGGTTCTGGTTTATATACAGGTCAGACGGAACGCTATTGTCGTTCCCTATATGGAAAGTCTTGTCTATATACCCGTTGCTGTCGTTTCCCCCACGGACAAACAGGGATTCCCCTATATCCGTAGCGGAATAGCTTGTCCCCTGTTCGGGTGTCCCCTCCAGCAAGGGACAGCTTACTACCTTTCTTGTCAAGGATATGTTGTCAATGACATACTGGAAATCATTGAAATCGTCATTGCGGATAAACAGCATCCTGACCTTGGATACGGCCCTGGTAACATCGATATTTACATAAGTCCACTTACCGGCCCCGCCGTCAAGGTTGAACCTTCTGTTTTCACCGCTTCTTAGCGGTATGTTCGTCATGGGTACGAGCCAGTCCCCTGCCGCCGAATAACCGTCAGCCATCTGTACGCTGCATGACTCCAGATAGGCAGGAGTTATGCCTGCAGGCGGATTCGTCCTGTCCGTCCCGGAAAGGTCAAGTTCATTGCCTGAACCGTCAACAATATGGTAAAATCCCCTGTCGGGATTTGCTATAACGTAGAAATCAATGGCTCCCCCATCGCTCAGATTCATGGGGAAAGTCCTTTTTCCGGACTGCAGAAGGCCGTTCTCATAAACATACCCCACAAGTACATCTCCCGAGAATGCAAAAATGGCGATGGACTCTATATCGGAATCATTCATCGCTTTGGTCCCGTCCCTGCCGTTGTCTATACATACAACCGCATCATATTCCCGGCTGCCTGACAGACCGTCCCTGCTACATGACGACAGTGCTCCCAGCATGCCCGGCCCGAATGCGGACAAGGCAAGGAATATCAATATATTCAGAAGCCTGCGTTTCATGTTGTACTTCATATTCCGGGGAATACTATCTCAGTATTCCAGCCTGTTATCTCTATTTTAACCTCGGAACCCATCACCCATACCCGTATCCTGAGTTCCACATAAATCTCGTCCCGGCTCTCCACGTCGATGCCGAGCACATCCATAATGTCAGCAAACGGACGACGGTAAAGTTCTTCACCCGTATCGTTGCGGACTATAGAAAGTACCGATGATGTAGAATTGGAAAATTTCGGCACTCTGTACACTGTCACATAGGAATCCTCATTTTCCGTATCCTCTACAAGTTCCGGATAATAGTCAGTGTACTCTTCGGCAGGTGAATTGTCGAAACCTATATATGCGCTAAGTCCCTCATGGCACAGCGTAACAATGGGTTCCGTATCTTTCGAATCCGTACCTGCTGATGCTACCGTAAAATTATCCGCATTTGCGAAGCCCTGCATCGTCACCCTAATTGCATGGTGCGAAGAATTATAAATTACCGTATCCCGCACCGGCTTCAGGGTACGGGGTACGGTAATGGTCGTCTGACCGAAATACAATGGATCGATACCGGAACACCGGGTACCGTCGAACCATGATGTCTCGCCGATTACAGGATTCTGCGTTTCGGCCTCGACATGGCTCCTGTCCTCCGCATTGCCCCAGCAGACAATCTGATACTCCCCTTCAGGCAGCCTAAGGTCGGTACCTTGATTAGCAGCCAGCTCCGATTCGGAACACAGGGCCGTCCTGACAAGTTTCCCGTCCGCGCCGTATACATACAGCTTTACAGAGGAAATCCTGTCGTGGAATATATCGACGGCCCCGTCCCCGAAATAAAGGAAATGTATCTTTACAGGGGTCTCGCAGTCATCGGTATTTTCCCTTATACATGAAGCCGCCACTGCCAACAGCATCATGAAAACCGGCACCAATATCCGAAATATTCTTGTCATCGGCTGTACGGTAGTCCCAAATTATTCCAGTCAGTATCTATACTCTGTATTAGTTGTCGAATCCGGGATATACATTCTCAACACCGAAAGGAACAACAGTCACGGTTACGATAACGTTCTGGGCGTCCGTAGCTTCAGTGTCAACTGTAAGGAGGTTGGGAGTAACTTTCACGTTTCTGACCTTGTATATCTTACCGGTCTGGATGCCGACTTCGTTCTGAAGGGCCTCATCTTCGTAGAAAGATACCACATTGGCATATGCAACGCCCTGTGCATCGGGTGTATAAGGCCACTCGAACATACCCCTGAGAAGGTCAAGCATGTCGGGATCATTTATGTCAGTCCAGGGAGATGATACATCTGTCCTCCGCTGTGCGGTTATCTGGATATTCTTGTTCGCTCCGGGGATAAACTGGAAGTGGAACTTGGGAGATGCAGTCTCCGCTACGGGGCTTGCCACATCCTGGCCCGCACCGGTCGTTACGGTAATGTCATAAGGATAGAAGAAGTTGAAAGCCATAACTTCTGTTCCGGCTCCACCGACATTCAATGTTCCGTCGAAGAGATATTTTATATTACCGTCAACATGCTGATAATCAGAGCCTGCAAGTTCTCCATATGCATTGCCTTCATAGTTGGAATACTTGGAGAAAGGTTCAACAGGGTCGCCAGACAGAGCTGTCCACGCACCTGCCTGAATCGGAGATACTCCGTTTACAAATGTAGGAGTCTCGAAAAGGTTCCATGCGGTAAGGTCCGAGGGTACGGGAATGAGTTTGGCATCACGATAGAAATTACTCATATACACACCTGTAAGAGTTGCATCGAAACCTGAGTAACTTACCACATAGGTTGCTTCGGCCTGGTCGCACTGTGAGAGGGTACCCTCTGCATCCGCCTTCAGATACACGGTTCCGGCTGTCTCTACGGAAATCTGGCTGATTTCTACG
Organism: Candidatus Coprenecus stercoripullorum; assembly: GCA_018715745.1. Taxonomy (GTDB): domain Bacteria; phylum Bacteroidota; class Bacteroidia; order Bacteroidales; family UBA932; genus Coprenecus; species Coprenecus stercoripullorum. Next base: position 15,906 of record DVLA01000031.1, on the reverse strand, counting down.
CGGGATACGGCCGGACGGATGGTGATGTCGGCTGAATAGTAACGTCCGCCCGTCTGTTCATCGTCAACGACAACCTCGCCAGTAGTATTGTCAACCTGTGTGGAAAGAGGCTCAATCTGCAGGTCCGCACCTATGTAAGCCATCGCATTCTGCTCTGCGGAAGCGGCATAGTTCTGAAGTTCAAGAAGGATGCTTTCTACAGTATAGGTATCCATTGAGCCTTCCTGAGGGCCGAGATAAGGGGTTTCGTCAGAAAGGGCAAGACCTGTAATATCAGGGCCGTTGGCTACTACGAACACCCTGCTTACGCCTTCCATTCCAACAAAACGTACGCCTTTATCTATAAGGCCGTTCCATATAGTAGCACCGTCGCCGGAAGCCTGAGCGTTGGCCCTGTAGGCATACCTGATGACATTGTCGCTGCCTGTGAAATAAATATCAAACTGAGTCATGTCCTTGCCGTCATTCCAGGGAGCATCCAGGTTGTCGTCCACAGTGGATTTCACCCCGCTCTGCATAAAGTCAATGCTCAGAACGATCGATTTGACTCCATCGTCAGTAATGATTTCCTGCCCGTTGTTCCTGTCGCAGGAAGATACTGCAACCATCAATGCCAGGGTTGCAATGGTAAAAATGATTCGTTTCATCGTTAAATTAAGAAATATTTAATTGGTTTATAATTGTTCAAGTACTTTTCCAAGTTCTTCGGCATTTCGCGCCGCCTCGATGTCCCCTGCCGAGGAAGACCTTTCAAAACATTCCATAGCCTTGCCGTATTCCTTGTCGCGTGCAAGCATCACCCCGAGAATATTCAGAAGCTCAGGCTCATTCCGCCCTTCAAGCAATGAACGGGCAGCCGAGGTATCCCCGTCATTATACAGGGCAAGCGCGGCATTCGCCCTTGCCGCCACATCCAACGGATAAGTAACGGCAGCTTTCAGCAATACGTCATTATACTCCTCCGAGTCCTCCCCGTATGTATCGGCGACAGAATTAAGTTCGTTGATACTGAGCCATTCGGGATGTTCCTTCCAGAAAGCCATAGCCTCCTCGGGGGTAAAGTCCCTTACCTGATACTCTATTGAATACTCAATACGCCTCATAGGTATAAGTATCTCATTCCTCAGTATGTCGTAGGTAGCATAGTCTTTCTTGATTTCCATCTCGCAACTGTCCTGGTTGGAGTCGTTTATCGAGGAAATTATCTTCATAAGGGACCTGTTTCCGCTCAATACCGGATGGGCGGCGACCGCTTCCTTCAGACTCTCCCAGTCCTCCTCCCCGTTCTGCACCTTATACAGTGAATCCGGAATTTCCGGATTTGCACCCATCAGATAGTCGGCGAGACTTCTGGCCCTGTCATAAGCAAGCCTGCGGTTAAAATCCACCGGACCGTCGAATGAGGCATAACCTATTATCCTTATACCGGTTATCTCAAACACCGTACTTTCATTGGCTTCCTTGATGGACTCGGAAATCTCATCAAGCGCCTTCCTGTTGTCCATATAGTCAGGATAAATGACAGCCATGTTCAAGGGGAACTGCAAGTCGGCTGCATGCTTCTTTTCCCTGTCCTTGTCATCCCCCTTCGGGGAAAGCATGAAGTCAAGCCCGGACCACTGAGGCACATAAGGCGGCAGTACCGCTCCCGAAAGGAGCATGAGGCTGTCCCCTTTGACACATTCGGCACAGCCTATTATTTCCTCATGTATAAAGACGCGGCCGTCAAGCATCCACGGATGATATGCCGCCTGCTGGAAATACCTGTATGCCTTATCCTCGGAGCGTTTTACCTTCAATATAATACTGCTGTCCCGTTCGTCCTTGAAGACAGAATCGCGTCCGAGTTCAATCCTGCGGCGGTCGGCCTTCTCCCTTATACGCCCCTCAACCATGACAGGCCTGAAATAATAACATTCAGAAGAATCTTTCGAAAAGATAACGGGGGTAAGCCTCAACGAGTGCTGGAGACTGACATGCGGAGCTTCCCAGTTGATAAAAAGCTCCATGCTTACCATCCTGTCCCGCACACTTACATTGCCGAGCGAAACCTGCATATCGTCAAGATACGTAGTCTGCGCCTCTGCCGGAGAAACATGCAGAAAGGCAAGCCATAAAAAGGCAATGAATATTATATTTGTCTTAAAACCCTTCATTGTCACATTATAAGAAATACGACCGAAACCGCCAGTTTCGTTATGCCGAAAGCGTCCCGATGAAAGTTTCCGAGCCACTCCCCGCAATGCACGTCTACATATCTGTCATAATCGCTGCCGAGGTAGCCTACTCCTATCTCAGCCTCTATGCTCCACCTGTTCCCAAGTATCCAGTGATACCCGTATGCTATACCCGCTCCGTAGTACCACCCCTCATTGCGGTATGAAAGCGCTTCGTTCCAAAGCGAGAAAGGGAAAGCCGGATTGACCATATTATATTCGCCGCCCAACACATGGGCTGCTATAAAATGGCCGTTGAATGTCTCGCAGAACCAGAATCTTGCCTCTGGCTGGACAAGCCAGTGCTTCCACTTGCGATACCCCTCGAAGTCCCATGCGTTATACCCGCCGGATACCTCAAGAGACCATTTAGGCGCCAATGATGTCTCCAATCCTATGTTTATGGTTGCCGTAGCGTCATGCAACAAATTGGTTTTCACCGCTAACCTCTGGGCCGATGCCGTAAAGGAAAACGGAAGTACGAACAAGAACGCAATAACGGCCCTCTTCGTCATAAACCGAAGCACAACATTACTTATCATACTATGACAGACCAACTTAAATTAGCACTGATATACTACAAATTCGTTGGTTTATTTGTTGGTTTGATGCTGCAAACATAATATATTTTCTATCTTTTCCAAAAAATATCAATTTTTTTTATTTCTGTCAACTTTTTGTAAATGTAGTATGAGGTTTAATTGTGACGTTTTTCTTCATATCGATTTAAACCAACAAATAAACCAACGATAAATCTTGCACATTTATGGCCAGGACAGCCGTCAGGCCCGCATCAGGATACATTTGCTTATAAAGCGGGCAAACATTACTTTTGCGGCCTGAAATGCCTCAGACATGATTCTGAAATTTTTAAAGGACTGGACTTTGCCAATAGCCATGGCAGCTGGTGCATGCGGATACTTCATGTTCCACAGCATAAACTGCCTGGCCCCGCTGAAACCTGCCGTTTGGGCCATCGTGGATATACTTACACCGTTGCTGATATTCACCCAACTGTTCCTTACATTCTGTAAAATAGAGCCTTCAGAACTGAAGATTTCCAAATGGCACAGTACGCTGCTGATATTCCAGGCTGCCTCAGCCTTCACGGCGGCGCTCATACTTATTTGCGTACCGATGAATGAAATCTACAGGGAGATATTCGAAGGGGCCATGATTTGCCTTATATGTCCAACGGCAACGGCTGCCGCCGTCGTTACTGACAAACTCGGGGGCAGCGCGGCAAGTCTTACGGTATATACGCTTCTCTCCAACCTGCTCGCCGCCGTTTTCGTCCCCGTCGTATTCCCGCTTGTCGAGGTTCATGCCGAGCTCGGGTTCATAAACGCATTCCTGAAAATCCTGAGCAAAGTCTTTCCCCTGCTGATATGCCCGTTCCTGCTGGCGCTCCTGCTAAGATATATATCCCCGAAGTTGCACGGATTTTTCAAAAGGAATGCCGGGGTCGCCTTTTACCTGTGGGGGATAGCGCTGTCACTTGTTGTGGGGCAGACTGTCAGGTCTCTATGCAACAGTACCGCACCGGCCTCGGTAATGTGGACTATCGCCGGAGCCTCGCTGCTATGCTGCATAGTGCAGTACAGTTTCGGCAAACATACAGGGAAAAGGCACAAGGACACAATATCCGCAGGACAGGCATTGGGACAGAAAAATACCGTCCTGGCAATATGGATGGCCTATACATACCTCAACCCTTTGTCATCGCTCGCTCCGGGCACGTATGTATTGTGGCAGAATATCTTCAATTCGTGGCAGTTGTGGAGGAAAAGGAAAAAAGACGAAACAGCCGTCCCTATTCCATAAGCTTTTTATACCTGAACCGCTTCGGCTCCACATTGCCGAGCCTCTTCTTACGGTTCTCTTCGTATTCCGAATAGGAGCCCTCGAAGAAATACACCTGGGAATTCCCCTCAAAGGCAAGGATATGGGTGGCAATTCTGTCCAAGAACCATCTGTCATGCGATATTATGACAGCACAACCGGCAAAGTTTTCCAGGCCGTCCTCAAGTGCGCGAATCGTATTGACATCCACATCGTTCGTTGGTTCGTCAAGCAGAAGCACATTGCCTTCATCCTTTAATGTCAATGCAAGGTGCAGGCGGTTTCGCTCGCCACCAGAAAGGACACCGCAAAGCTTTTCCTGGTCAGCACCGGAAAAATTGAACCTCGATACGTATGCCCTTGCATTTACCTCCCTCTTGCCCAAACGTACGAACTCCGAATCCCCGGCTATCGTCTGGTAGACCGTCCTGTCCGGATCTATGCTCTTATGCTGCTGGTCCACATAGGAAAGCCTCACTGTCTCGCCTATCGTTATGGAACCGCTGTCAGGCTGTTCCAACCCCATTATAAGCCGGAACAGGGTAGTCTTTCCTGCCCCGTTTGGACCTATGACACCCACTATACCGGCAGGCGGAAGTACGAAGTCGAGATGTTCGAAGAGAAGTTTGTCCCCGTAAGCCTTTGACACGTCATGGAACTCTATGACCTTATTGCCGAGGCGCGGGCCGTTGGGAATGAATATCTCCAGACTGGCCTCCTTCTCCTTTCCGTCCTCGCCGGCCATCTTCTCATAAGCCCCGAGCCTTGCCTTGGATTTGGCATGGCGGGCCTTGGGAGCCATCCTTACCCATTCAAGTTCCCTTTCAAGGGTCTTTCTTCTCTTGCTCTCCTGCTTTTCCTCCATGGCAAGCCTCTTGCTCTTCTGGTCAAGCCACGACGAATAATTGCCTTTCCATGGAATACCTTCCCCCCTGTCAAGTTCCAGTATCCATCCGGCCACATTATCGAGAAAATATCTGTCATGGGTAACCGCAATCACTGTCCCCTTGTATTGGCGCAGATGTGCCTCAAGCCATTGTATACTTTCTGTATCAAGGTGGTTGGTAGGCTCATCGAGCAACAGCACGTCCGGCTGCTGCAGAAGCAGCCTGCACAGGGCCACTCTCCTGCGCTCCCCTCCGCTAAGAGTGGACACGGGGGCGTCCGACGGCGGACACTGGAGTGCGTCCATCGCCCTTTCCAGCTTGGCATCTATCTCCCACCCGCCACAATTCTCTATCTTTTCAGTCAATTCTCCCTGTCTCTCGATCAGCCCGTTCATCTGCTCGTCGGACATGGGTTCGGCAAACTTCATATTCACCTCCTCATATTCCCTCAACAGGTCCATGACTTCCTGCACCCCCTCGCGGACAACTTCTATTACAGTCTTGCCGGGGTCCATCTGCGGCTCCTGTTCGAGATACCCTACCGTATAGCCCGGCGCCCATACCACTTCTCCCTGATAGGATTTCTCAATCCCGGCTATGATTTTCATCAGAGTGGACTTGCCCGAACCGTTCAGGCCGATTATGCCTATCTTGGCACCGTAAAAGAAAGAAAGGTATATGTCTTTCAGGATTACCTTATTGTTCTGAGGAAGGGTCTTCCCCACGCCATTCATTGAAAAGATGATTTTCTCGTCTGCCATAAACATTAAATTTCGCACAAATATACCCTTTTTAATGAAAAGATAGGAAAGCAACATTTTTTTGCACATTTTCAAAATGTTCTTACCTTTGCCCGCGCTTTATGCACAACCATCGGGAGAGATGGCAGAGTGGTCGATTGCGGCAGTCTTGAAAACTGTTGACGTGAAAGCGTTCGGGGGTTCGAATCCCTCTCTCTCCGCAATAAACGCTAAACATCAGCAAATTACGAATTTCACACTCAAATTTACACCTAAAATGTAAGTTTGGGTGTTTTCGGTATAATTGCCATGCATTAGATTTGATACAGGCGTCTTGGTAACAAGCCGCCTGTATCTCTTGCTTATTGATTTCAGACAACGGACGATAAGAAAATAAAGTGACGGTAGTCTTGTTTTCAGAAACGGAAAACCTCATTGGCGGCAATTTATAAAGTTCGCTGTTAATACGAGCCTTATCCGTTCCACTTCCTTTTTCCTCACAGAAACCCATTCTTCTCATTATATCGGCAAGACCTTCATTTCTGGATACATATTCATCTACAAAAAACCTGTCTGTATTGATGAGCGGGCGTCCCGGATTTGAAATGTCCATGCGGCCTGAATGTATTTCCGCTATAGGGAAATTAAGTTCGGTAAAGTCTTGATGTATAAGGAATCAATATCAGAAAAATCTCCACTTCTTTATCCTGGTTTCAATTTCTCGTGAAGGAAGCCTGTTGTTGATTTTGTTGAGCAGCTCAAGACGTTCCGCCCCGACTTCAGGTGGAATTATCTTGAAATCTTCTACCAGCATATCGAATATGCGAAGGATGCCACAGACAGTCACCCCGGATTTTTGAGCGGAACTTCTTAGCTTTGCGTCACCTGTCAGAAGCGTGTATCCATTGTGTTTGGCATACAGCCATACAGAACAGTCTGCAATAGAGACATTGTTATGGCACGTAGCCCGGAATGACACGATTTCAGCCACCTCTGTCCATGAGTACCGCTTGACTGTTAAATGTTTCAATTTAACGTGTTTCCGCACAGCAGCGGACTGACTTTCATCGGTCAGTTCATTCAGCACGAGGTCGGTCGTATGTACTCCGATGGGCAAATTAAAGAAGTCATCAAGTAAATCCACTGAAATCAAATCAATGAATATATTGGTATCATTTACTACAAGTATATCCATTTCAGATGTAACTTATGGAAGAGCGGATTTCATTCACCGAGCAGTTCAGTAAAGACGAAGCCTTGCTGATGGAAATGACTTCCTGGGAAATGGCCTTGTACACCAAAGTCTGGAATCTCCGGCTGTCCTCCCGGGGATAACGGGGCTCTATCACTTGTCTATGGAAATCGGCAGATGAACTCCTTTTGATGCAGTAGCCCTTGTACCTTTGTTCGGTGATGACACCCAATTCTTTTGCCTTGTACATCATGGCATCTATAGACAGACCGTACTGCTTCTGAAGAGGAATAAGTTCCTGCAGGGAAATATCCTTTCTGGATGCCCCGACCATTTCAATGAACTGGGAGGAAGGCAGGAGCATTTCATTTGCAAATACATTGCACAGCCTTTCCTTTGCCTTGTCCGGCATATCGGTATCAAAATGCAGCAGAAGATGTCCCAGTTCGTGAAGGACAGTAAATCTCTGACGCTCGGCATAAGCCTTCTTGTTTACGATAATGACAGGATGAACCTTGTTCACAAAACCGCTCAGACCATCGAATTCTTCATCAGTATCAAGCTGTATGACCTTGATGCCGTTTTCTTCCAACAAAAAAATGATATTGTTAATGGCGTCCTCCCCAAGTTTCCAGTCACGGCGCAGCCGGATGGCGATTTCTCTCGCGCCCTCAGGAGTAGTGACCATTTTGTCGCTGTAATCCACGGTAAACAGATTATCCATCTCCAAAAGATTCTCAATTTCCAGATACCGCTCTATCTCATCAAGGACTTTCTCCTTGATGGCATTAAGGGAAGATACTTTCAGCCTGCACTTCTTGCGGAACTCCATGCTGTCAAGGGACACGGTGTATGGCCGGAAGAAGAAATCCACACTTACATTCAGTGCCTGTGACAAGGAAATCAGCGTAGTGCTGTCCGGCATCATTTTCCCGTTTTCATACTTTGAAATGGACTGCTTGGACACAGCATTCTTCATCCGTTCGCACAGGCTGTCCATAGACAGCCCTCGCATCAGACGTGCACTTTTCAACCTTCTTGAAAATACTTCGTTTACCATTACCTCAGTTTTTGGTTACAAAGATAGCTATTTTAATCAAATTTGTAAACCATAAGGGCAAATATTATTCAGTTCCGCATAAATAGGGAAATTAGGACAGAAGCGATTATTCGTTTTATGCCCTTGCCATTCCATGACGGCTTAATACAAGGTGCAAATCCCTCTATAAAGGAGCTCTGCTCCTTGTACTAAAAGTGTAGCAGAAGAATTTGCAATAAATTTAGTATTAAGTACAGTGCGACAAAACCTATTTACTGAAATATAAGACTCCTGATATACAACACTTAGAGAGGCAGGTTCATAAACCTCTCTCCCCGCTGATAGCCTCAACTACTGAGGTTATACAAGCAAGACACTCAAAAGGATCTCATTTTAAGGCTCCCTTGGATGATTCACTTTTATATTATTCTACACCGTCCATCAATACAAATGCCGCCCAGTATCTGGGAGATTCGTACGGTTTGAACTTATACTCAACCTCTTCAGGAATATATTCCAAATCAGCCTCCTTATCTCTACGCTTCTCTACAAAATCCCTGTCATCCTTAAGATACGTATCAACCACTTCATATTCCCTTACACATCTCTGTGCTTCAAACAAAGCATCATATTTATCCATTCCAGATAAAAGATTGGCATAAAATCGCTCCATAAGCATCTGAGTCGCTTTGTCGTCCACATTCCAAAGAGTCATAAGCAAAGTATTTGCACCGGCTTTCTTAAAACCTCGTTGAAGGCCAAACACACCATCTCCAGCCACTTGCCCGAGTCCTGACTGACAGGCTGAAAGAACTACCATATCGAGATTCCTCAAATCCATAGTAGCTATCTCTTTTGCTGTAAGAACACCGTCTTCAACATTTTCAGGCAAGTTTTTCCCGGATAACGCCAGTGATGCTCCAGCAAATAAAAGTCCGCTTCTGCCCATGGCCTTATCTTCCGAAAGCTTGTGTGAAAAATCGTTTCGTAATTGCAGAGCCGCTGGATTGTCATGAATATCCTCCTTTCCTGTCCAATAAAATCCATGCGTTGCAAGATGCAAAAGGTGTATCTGTCTGCCGGAGAGATTTTTGAAGGAAGCTTCAGTTCCGATTTGTCCTGAATATATTTTTGATGAAACCGAAGCTGCTTCAAGATACTTGTTTATTTTTTCTACTTCCGTTTTGGTTGCCGGCAGATATTCCGGCAGCCTGTCAAATCCGATGCTCCTATCAAGCGAATCTATAACAAATTCTTCTCTACGTGTTTTTTTGAAAGAATACAATCCCGGGACATTTTCAACAGCCCTGTCGCCCAAATCATATTGCAATCCGCCATATAAAACAGCCTTATTCATTTTGGCGCTTCCTCCCCTAACAACAACTTCTCTTGTAGATGATACCCTACAGTATCTGCGAAAATCCAGAATATGTCCATTTCCATCTATTGCAGGCAGATTCTCTACTGCTATATTATATAATTCTCCTGAAGGGGAGAAATAAACGGTGTGTACACCCTGCAGCATATTTTCCAGTGGTTGCCATACAAGTCCCGTTATGTACGAAGTAGCATACCAGTCATACCTGTCCTTAATAAAAAGCTCCTTTTCCTCGAATAACGGTATCATCTCCGGACAATCGGAATCATACCTTATTACGTATGCTACATACATAATACTGTCCGTTCCCGTAGGGAATGATACAAATTCCACTGCAGCTTCACTTTCCGAAAGACTTTCCCGAACCTGTTCCCAGGTTAAAGTCAGATTGCGTGTATAATCGCCGAATATTTCCGAAGTTCTTATTAGATCTCTTTCTTTGGACTGGGCAACCATTTCCAGAGAATCCGCCTCAGCCTTGAAATCTATTCCAGCATTTTCCCTCAGATAATCAATTCTACGACGCAAGCCGACCCATTCTTCATACATAGAGACTGCCTCCTTGTCCTCACTCTCTTGTATAAGACGTGAAAACTCTATTTCAGAATTAAGTAAAAGTCCCTTGCTTAACAATACGGCGTTATATCCATTTGCGATAAGCGAATCGGTTTTAAATGTAAAAGCATACTGATGGGCTTCCTGGCCAAACCATTCCTGATATATTTCCCAAAAATATGCACGTTCAAAACTTGTCATCGCAGCAAAAGTACTTCTTATTAACTCTGTTGAAAGCCCGGTAATTTCAGTAGCCAGGAAATTCAGTTCTGAAATATGTTTTAATTCGGCATGATACAGCGCGAGATTCCTCCTGCACAATATGCTTTGATTATTCATCCTTCCAACAGATGAATCCGAAATAGTCTGCGCCTCTTCAACTTTCCTAATAGCTTCATCAATATCACCGATAGAAGCATAATTCACTCCTATCCTGTTCATAGTGTAAGCATAGTCACTTATCTGATTGCCCCAGATCTTTGCCATGACTTCCAGTTCATCTTCCAACAACACAATCGCCGAATCTTGTTCATAGCATATTTCATGAAGATAGGCAAGATTATCTAACTGGCGACAATAGGCATTGGGAGATTCCTCAGGATTAAAAGCAGATAGCATCAATTTAATAATCTCTTTCAACTGATCTAAATAATATTCTGAACCAGGTATACTCAAGCCATAGCCATAATTTAGAGGCAATAAGTACATGGATATAATATCAGAGAAAACATTAAGCGCATATCCTCTTTCGGAGTATGTAACTTCAGATAAATCTATCAATTCCACTAAATCAATTACCTTTTTTATAGTCTCAACCAAGCCATCCACATCTTTGATGAGATCTTGCAATAGAGCCAAATTATAAAGAGATTCCAAATATTCAAAAGAGGATGTACCGAATACTTCCGCTGACAAGTTTACCGCCTCGTCCAAAACTTCCCGCGCAGCATCAAATTGCCCCAAGCCTTTATTACACTTCGCTATACCAAAGAGAGCTTCGATATAGGTTCTATTTCCTTTCCCAAAACCATACTTCTGGGCATCAGCAGCTTCTGTTACAAACTTGAGTGCATCTATATAATTGTCCTGCGACAAATAGCATGCATACATATCCATTAATGAATATACATACTCATTTATTGACCACTCGTCATTCCCGTTTACCAATATACCAACTGCCTTCTCCCCATATTCCAGAGCGGTGTCATAGCATCCGAGATTTTTATAGCAATTTGACAATATCCCTAATGCAGATGCATATTCCATAGACTGATTCCCAAGAATATCGCTGTACAATGCAGCAGCGCGTTTCGCATATTCAATAGTTTCATCGAATTTTCCAATAGATAAATAGTACACGGCAATATTGCGTATTGATGCCGCATAATCCGTACTGTTTTCCCCTGAAACGTACAATGCGGTTTCCGCAGCTTTCTTCTCGTACTCAATAGCTTTTTCATAATCACTATTTTCAGATAAATAATTTGCAATAATACTCAAACCTTGTCCATATTGCTCGTTTGATACTCCGTAAATATCGCCATACAGAGAAAGAGCACTGTCGGTCAACTCTATTGCTTCGGTAAAATCCCCTGAGACATAGGCGCTGTCGGCAGCATCATTCGCCTTGGCACAAATAAGGTTAAACTCCAGGAGATCTCTTGTAAGCACAACATCCGGATTACTCAAATCCGCACTTCCGATATAGTCTAAAGCTATTGTATAAAGTTCAATGGCTTCTTTATTATTCACGTCGGAGCTCATTTCATTATACGCAGACGCAATTTGAAATGAAATATCCTCACGCAAATCCTCGAAATTTAAAGAATCAGCAATTTCATATGCCTGGGAGTAGAGTTTTATCGATTCTTCATAATTTTGAATCTCACAACACTTGTTTCCTGCATTTAACAGCGAGTCCGATTTAAGCCATAATTCATCATAATCCTGTCCACATGAAATGATAGGAATAGTAACAGAAATTATACATATAATTAATCTGTAAATACTCAATATCATTCCTGCTGTCCCTCTGTTGATAAATTCATCCTTTCTATCAATTCGTCGGATATTACTCCGGCCGGAGCGGACAATGTCGTAATTATCCATTTCTGGCCGATTTCATCCCATTTCTGACTTGAAATCGTCTGCCATACCGTTGTCAGAAACTCATTCTTGGGCTGAAGCGATCTGCGCAGTTTGTAATCCCGTTTCCAACCGTCCCTATATGCATCCGTAATATCGCATGATTCATTAAGATCTATTGTGAGTTTATATTGTCCTGTCCCCCATATTCTTCTGTATCTTCCCGTCCTGTCGCGGTATCCCGTATATGATCGCGGAACAATAAAACTTTCACCTGAAATCTTATATTTCGAATTTTCTCCTTCCTTGCGGAAATAGCATAGCCGCCCTTCACTGTCCAAATCAGACTGTCGGACGGGTATATCTATGGTAAACCGTCCTAACTGCTCATTGGTATGCAGCTCAATCAATTCAGTATACCAAGAAGAGAAAAGTCCTATATCAATTTTCAATCTGAAATCTTTCCTCTGGTCAAAAGAGAAGTCAATGGGCAAAGACGTATTAGGCAGATTCGAACGCAGGGGGTCGATAATAAGGGTATCCAGTATGAGTTCGAATTTAGAGTGATTTATAATACGGTAAAGTTTTGTTCTGTCTATATGGCATGATATAAAGAATACAGTATCCTGCCCGTCCATCCTTAGACATCCGATTCCGTCAAATTTCATTCCAGCCGGGTCCAAAGCCCCTTCCGTCGACGTAGCGCAATAAAAATCTTTGATTTCATCTACAGTGGCAAGAGACATGGACCACTCATTCTCCTTTTCTACCGTCTCCAGCCACTCTTTCTTCAAACGCGAGTTCCTCGTGGCCAATGAGGCTATAGCATTTACGCCAAGATCGATGAATGATGTAATATAGCCTGAGGCTATGTTTCTTCCGGCATTAAGCGTCGCCGCCAAAAGATCAGAGCCAAATCCCCGCATATCACCTGCATCTTGCATTTCAGACAGTTCTATAAGTTTATTATTCGCACTAATAATTTCTTCCGGCAAAGTGCTGCTCGTATAAACAAATGTCTGATATTCAACACTGTTACATTGTTGTCCCAATGCTTTGGCAGAACAGGTTGCAAAGATTGCCGTAAAAACGGAAAATATTTGTAAACTCTTAAAACACATATTACAATCCTATCTTATTATACGTACCTCCGGTCTGAGTTCTATGCCGAATTTTCCGGCGACATCGGACGAGACTGCCTGAGAAAGCGAGTATATATCCTCACCGGTCGCCCCGCCGAGGTTGACAAGGACAAGGGCCTGTTTTTCATATACTCCTGCTCGTCCAAGACTCCTGCCCTTCCATCCGGCCTTGTCTATCAGCCATCCGGCAGACAGCTTGTACAGTTCCCCGCATGAAGCCGGATAGTACGGTATTTCGGGATACCTGGCCTTAAGCCCGTCCAGTTTATCGCGGGATACAACCGGGTTCATGAAGAAACTGCCGGCGCTTCCTGTTACTGACGGGTCAGGCAATTTTGAAGAGCGGATAGAAATCACGGCCTTGCGGATATCAGCCGCATCAAGCGAACCGGTATCGCGTCCGGAAAGGGCCTCGGCCAGGGCCCTGTACGATATATTGAGCGCCTTTGAAGCAGATAGCCTGAACGTCACGTGCGTTACCGCCTCCGAACGGTGGCCTTGATGCTTGAAGACACTGTCCCTGTACGAATAGCGGCACTGCACCGAAGACAGCCTGCCGGTCTGTCCGGAATTCATGTCGAAAGTTTCCACCTGATATATGATGTCTCCCGCTTCGGAGCCGTATGCCCCAATATTCTGGACGGCAGCAGCGCCTACCTGACCGGGTATGGCGGAAAGGTTCTCCGCCCCGTACCATCCGTTGGCGACACAAAATGCAACGAAATCGTCCCATATACGGCCTGAACCTGCCCTGACCAGGACCGTGTCCTCCTGATCTCCGGAGACTGTCTCTAACGTATCAATTTCGGAATGCAGGACTGTTCCGTGGAAATCACGGCAGAACAATATATTGCTGCCCTGACCCACAAACAGGAACGGCTCCGGCAGCTTGCCGGCCGAAAGCATGGATGAGGCCTCCGCCAGATCATCCACGGACGAATACCTGACAATACAGTCCGCTACGGCTTCCACACCGAATGTATTGTATGGCAACAGGGATGCTCCGTAAAGTATTTTCATGTCAGTCTACACGGGTAATCCTGGCCCCGAGATTCCCAAGGCGCTCCTCGATATTCTGATATCCTCTGTCTATCTGGCCTATATTGTGTATGCGGCTCGTGCCGGTGGCTCCCAGCGCAGCTATGAGCATGGCAATTCCTGCCCGGATGTCGGGCGAAGTCATCTCATTGCCCCTCAGTTCCCTGCTGTGGTTATGGCCAACCACGACAGCCCTGTGGGGATCGCACAGGATAATCTGCGCGCCCATATCAATAAGCTTGTCCACGAAGAACAGTCTGCTCTCGAACATCTTCTGGTGAATAAGCACGCACCCTTTCGCCTGGGTTGCAACTACGAGCATCACGCTCAACAGGTCAGGGGTAAGTCCGGGCCACGGGGCATCCGAGACGGTCATTATGGAACCATCCATGAATGTTTCTATTGCATATTCGTCCTGGGCCGGTACGAATATGTCGTCGCCACGCTGTTCCAGGGCTATGCCGAGACGGCGGAAACTGTCAGGTATTATGCCGAGATTACCGTAAGACACGTCCTTTATGGTCAGGCTGCTTCTCGTCATGGCCGCCATTCCTATGAAACTGCCTACCTCTATCATGTCGGGCAGAACGGTATGTTCGGTCCCGTGCAACTCCCTTACTCCTTCTATGACAAGCAGATTGGATGCGATTCCGGATATTTTCGCCCCCATTGAGTTAAGCATCCGGCACAACTGCTGTATATACGGTTCGCATGCCGCATTGTATATGGTAGTAACCCCTTCGGCCAGGACCGAAGCCATTACGATATTCGCCGTCCCCGTCACGGAAGCCTCGTCGAGAAGCATTGACACACCCTTTAGCCTGCGGGCTTTCAGTTCATAGGTTGCCGTATCCCTGTTATACGAGAACTCGGCACCGAGTTTTTCCAGTCCCGTAAAATGGGTATCGAGCCTGCGCCTGCCTATCTTGTCACCACCAGGTTTGGCCGCTATCGCATATCCGAAACGCGCAAGCATTGGGCCGATGAGCATGATGGAACCGCGGAGCGCCGCATTCCTTTTCAGAAAAGCCGGCGAACGCAGAAAGTCCATATCTATCTGTACGGCCCGGAAAGCATATTCCCCCGTCCCCCTCTTTTCCACTGCCACGCCCATGTCCCTCAGCAGGTTTATAAGATTATTGACATCAAGAATGTCCGGCACGTTCCTCACCACTACTTCATCCGGAGTGAGCAACACGGCGCACAATATCTGCAGGACCTCATTCTTGGCCCCTTGGGGACGGATTTCCCCCGAAAGCCTGTGTCCACCTTCAATTACCAAAGACGGCATATCACTTATTACAATTTCAGATTTATATTCTCTTTAAGCTGCTTTACGCCCAGTTCCGGCAGTTCTTCACTGATCAGCCTCGCCGACGGGTCAGTCCGAGGGATTATCTCCATCTCAATGGGCAGATAAAACATTCTGGCCATAAGGTTTTCCGGCACATCCGTCCTTCGGACAAGCCTCTGGGCATCCTTTTCCGTAGTAATTACCATAGATGTAGGATACCGTCCCGAGGCTGAGGCGATATTCCTTATATCTGCCCTGGAAAAGGCATGATGGTCCGCAAACCTGATAGCATGGTTTATCTTATACAATGCACGTACCTCATTCTTGAACGGGGTGTCATCGGCTATCCCTGTAAAGACAACTGCAGTCTTGGAATACAGGTAACGGTTATCGCATTTGTCGGGAAATACCGGCTGGGGCTCAGCGAAAACCGTCCTGGAAAACAGCAAGGGAACTTTGGCAGGCAACGACAGCCTTTCCCTCCACAATGCTCTGCCG
>DVLA01000030.1 GCA_018715745.1 Candidatus Coprenecus stercoripullorum | reverse complement strand
TACACCGTCGCCGTAATGTGGATGAATTCCGGCAATGCCATTTTCGACTACGACGAATACATCGGAAACGACGTCATGAAATCCTCCACAGGGAATTTCGGCACCCACAACATGCTGCATCTGACAGCCGATATCAACAAACGCCTGTTCAACGGCATCTGGGAGATCCGCCTGAACGCCTCCGCAGGCTACGAGACCCTTGATGCCGCTCTCGGTGAGACCGACATGTCCTACTCTACATGGTACTGGATGGCGGACCTGCGCAACACTGTGAACCTCTCCCGGCAGCACGGTCTGCTCATGATCCTCTCCTACAGCTATAGCTCCCCCATGCGTTCCCTGACCTGGGAAGTACCGGAGAGGCACTATCTGAATCTCTCCATCGCCAAGCAGTTCGGCTTCGGAGGCACGCTGAGCCTCGAGGCCACCGACCTGCTCGGCACTTTCGGCCCGCAGCATTTCTCCACCGCGGCCTACACCTACCGCCGCGACTGGCAGACCTGGTCCGGCCTCGTAACCCTCTCCTGGCGCCAGAGCTTCGGCCGCAAATACGTCCGTCAAGCCGAGGACCGCTCCGCCGGCGGCCTTTACCGACGAATTAAATAACAACTTATTTACCACCTATTTTGCTTTTCTTGAAGGGAAAATGTATTTTTGTCTTAAATAATCAGAAAACGGGAATTATCATGGGTACAGAAATACGAAATAAGGTTGAGTATATCGTTGTCATGATTGCCGAATTTGCCAAGGCAAAACATTTAACTGAAAGTCAGGCATTCCGGTATCTCAAACGGTTTGATGCCATAAAGTTTTTGAATGAGCACTACGGTATTGCGCATACCTTGCGCATGGAGGATGTTCTGAACGACATAACTGATTATTGCCGCCGTCATGGAGGGGCGATAGCATGAAACTGTACCATGGATCCACTGTCGTAATCGACAAGATTGATCTTTCTGTCTCAAAGCCCAACAAAGACTTCGGAAAGGGCTTCTATCTTTCAGACAATGAGCAACAGGCATATGAAATGGCATCATACAAGGCCGCACAGCTTGACATGGAGCCTGTTGTAAACGTATTCGAATTTGATGAACGGATATTAACAGACAGCTTTTCACCTCTCAATATAAAACGTTTCGACAATTATTGTAAAGAATGGGCAGAATTTGTTTTCGCCAACCGCAGCAATGAAAACAGCGGTATTCCCATACACTGCTACGATATCGTATATGGTCCTATTGCCAACGACCGCGTAGGACTGCAGATCCGCAATTACATGGAGCACAATATAGACCTCGAGACATTTTTAGAACGACTGAAGTTCATACGCGGTATCACGTTTCAATATTTTTTCGGAACGGAAAGAGCCATTAACCTACTGACAAAGATATGACTGGTGTTGAATACATGATGGAATGCATGACAAAGGACCTCGTTATCCTCTTGATGGAGCGCCGTCATATGGATATGGAATCAGCCCTTGATACATTGTATAATTCGGACACATTCAAAAAATTGCAAGATGTCCGCAGCGGCTTGTATTTCCAAAGTCCGCTATACGTATATGACTTCTTGGAAAAAGAGATTGAAACAGGCACTCCGGCCTGATGATACGCAATCTCCGCCACGACATAGATGCATATCTTGAGTCCGTCAGTGATGAAAAAGGTGGGGAGAAAACCACAAAAAGTAGGGAGAAAAAGCAGAAAAGTAGGGAGAAAATCCTCGAACTGCTGTCCGGGGACGGCAGTCTGAGCGCAGCAGCCCTCGCCGTCCGCATCGGCATCACCCCGAAAGCCGTGGAAAAACACCTGGCACGCCTGAAAGCCGAAGGAAGGCTCCGGCGCGTAGGACCCGACAAAGGCGGCCACTGGACAGTGAATGATAATCGGTAAGCACTGCAGCACCCTCAAATTACAGCACCTTGGTAATCAGCATATTCCGTTAGGCCACTGATCTTTGCAGGTGCTTCGAAAACGCCGAAAAGATCAGCGCTCAATTGTAAGCATCTGATTATCGAGTGATTACAAAACACCCCCGCCACCCTGCTTACCGTTGCAGAACACAGCACACACACTGACCGGAGCACTACCTATACCAAGAGCCGCACTACCATGAGCCTATATTTCTTATCCTTGCCCTTTAATATATTTGATATATTTGTCACTATAATCACTGGATAATATGAAAAATTTTCTTGCTTTTACACTTTCGATATCGGCAGCTGTAGTTGCCGCAGCATTTCTGGCCGCCTCCTGCAGCTCCACGGAAGAAGTCACAGTCAGGCACCTGGAGCCGTCCCGGACAATCGACTCCTTCGGCGAGGAGATCTATGTCTCGGACGGCATAATGTCCATAATAGAGGACGACGGATACTTATACTTCATGGAAAGAAAAATGAGTGGAATCATCAAGACAGATCAGGACATGAACCCGCTGACGGTCTTCGGGCGGAAGGGACGCGGACCGGGAGAGACTGTCTTTGTCGAGACGTTCGGGGTGTCTGACAACGCTCTGTACATCAACGGCAACAACGATGATTTCCATGTTTTCAGCAAAGACTCGGCGGAGTACCTCAAAAGCATCAGATACGGGCTGGAAGTAGGACGTCCGATGACCCGCAGACTGATTGTCGATGATAACGGCATCACTGCCTCATACGGAGGGAAGTACACCATCGGCGGAACTCCGATAGTGAGAATAGACACATCCGGACAGGTTACCGGATCTTACAAAGGAACTGTAGTCGGAGAGACTGACGGGCTGAAGGCCCTCACGGAATGGGATATGTTCAAGACGGAAACGGGATATGCGGCTGTTGTCAAGATGGCACCGGTCATCGACCTTTACGATGAGGACATGAATCTTCTGAATTCGGTGGACATTTCCGATATCCCGGTAATAGAGCGGAAAGTCAAGGA
>DVLA01000006.1 GCA_018715745.1 Candidatus Coprenecus stercoripullorum | reverse complement strand
CACCATGACCGGCCGCAAGGAAATAAGGGAAGCACTGATGAAAGTGGACAATCCCATTCTCAAGATAGACGCCGGGAGGGACGATATCATAAATGCCGTAAACCGCCCCCAAGGCAACTACTCGCTGAAAGAAACGGTAGAAAACCTGAAACACTTCCACGGGAACTTCATTCTTCAGACCATATTCTTCAAATACAGACCGGGAGAACCTGGCGGGTTCGATTTGTGCGATCAGAGCCTTGCCGGGGAATGGATAAAGACGGTGCTGGAACTCAGGCCACGCGAAGTAATGGCCTACACCCTTGACAGGCCTACCCCACAGACAGGCCTCGAAAAATCTACGGTCGGGGAAATGACTACAGTAACCGCACCCCTCAGGGCGGAAGGCATTCCAGTACAGATACGCGGATAAACACTTATGAGACTCGTCATCCAAAGGGTAGTCCGTTCATCAGTCTCTATATTCGGCAAGGTACACGCTTCCATAGGGCGCGGCATGACAGTGCTGGCAGGCTTTGAAGACCATGATACGGAGGAAGACATACTCTGGGCATGCCACAAGATACTCAATCTTAGAATCTTCGACAATGAAAACGGAGTCATGGACCTGCCTGTCGGGGAAATATGCGGGGAGATACTCATAATAAGCCAGTTCACACTCTTCGCCTCAACAAGGAAAGGAAACCGCCCGTCCTACATCAGAGCCGCCCGCCCGGATATATCCCGCCCGCTGTATGACAGGTTCATACGTGAAATGTCCGGACTTTATTGCGGGCATGTGAAGAGCGGCATATTCGGCAGCGACATGAAAGTGGAGATACTTAATGACGGGCCTGTAACAATCATAATCGACACGAAACAACGGGAATAGTAAATAAGGAACAACAATGAAAACAGAGGGCAACCATGTAGAAATGACTAAGGAGACACTGAAAGAGTGTCTCGGGATGATAGACCTGACATCGCTCAATGCCTCCGATACGCATTCGGGCATAACGGCGCTTGTCGGAAAAGTAAACGGCTTCCAGGCCGCATACCCCGGCCTGCCGCTTCCGGCATCCATCTGCGTATATCCGAACTTCAGCTCCACAGTCAGAAAAGCGTTGAAAGTAAGGGGTGTGGACATAACCGTCGTCGCCGGCTGCTTTCCGGCTTCACAGAGCTATATCGAAGTAAAGGAACTCGAATGCAGGATGGCTGTCGAGAACGGGGCCGACGAAGTGGACATAGTACTCGCCCTGAACAGCTTCCTTGACGGGGACTACGGTTATTGCAAATCCGAGATAGAAAGGATAAGGCAGGCCATAGGCAGGGCCAGGCTTAAAGTCATTCTGGAGACCGGGATACTCGGAACGGAAGATGCGATTCGCAGGGCCTCATTCCTTGCAATGGAAGCCGGGGCAGACTTCATAAAGACCTCCACCGGCAAGACAGAGCCGGCCGCAACTCCGGCGGCTGCGGAAATCATGTGCAAATGTATAAGGGAATATTATGAAAGGGCCGGACGAAAAGTGGGATTCAAGCCTGCCGGAGGCATATCTACCGCAGAAGACGCGGCAACCTATTATTCTATTGTAGGGGACATACTCGGCAAAGAGTGGCTGAACCCCTCGCTGATGAGGTTCGGGGCAAGCCGTCTTGCCAATTCGATAGTCTCCGCCCTGGAAGGGGAAACAGTCAGATATTTTTAGCAAGCATACTGCAAACTACGCTCTCCATGCTGCAAAAAACAGGATTGCCTCCGTCCGGCCGGATGGAGGCAATCCGTTATAACAGTCAGGCATTATCTACAGATAGAATACGCAGGTAATGGCGATATTGGCAAGGGCCAGCCCGTTGTATCCCGCTTCGGTAAAATGCTGGTTTCCTTCATTGAAATAAATCATACTCATACTTATGGCAGGAGTCCAGTCAAGCGACAGCGCTATGGGGGCATTGCCAAACTCTATGCCGAAACGGGCCATTCCGGCCAAGCCTACATATGCAAAATGCTCAGCCCCGCCGACGTTGATTCCGGCACCGGCATCAAAAAACCATGTACCGACAGAAGGAGACCAGTCCCAGCTCATGAGTTTCCAGTTGTAGAGCACCGTAAAGTCGGCACTCGTATTGTAATCTGGCCTTACGCTCCATCCGTCCCGCATAAAGTTGTTCACGAAACTGGCACCGAAACGGGCCTCGATGTAGGTATCACCCATATGATACTGTCCGACCGCTTCCGTCACTGCTCCGACACGGAGACCGACTGCCCAGTCCTGGGCTGACAAGCCTAAAGAAATAAGGCTGAATGCAACTGCAATGATAAACTTCTTCATACTGTATACTGTCCTTATTGTTTAAAAACCGTTCACAAATATAGGCAAAGATTCAGACAAATTTAAAAATAAAGCTATTATTTTTGCAAGAAAAACCTACCGGCAATATGTATCGCATAACCAGACACCCTATTATTCCTATTCCAGCAGAGGATTACGTCACATTCGATTTCGACGGCAGACCCGTCTCAGGACAGAAAGGTACCACCATAGCGGCCGCCCTGCACCAGGCGGGATATCCGGTGCACAGCCACAGCCTTGAAAACCGTAATCGCACCATGGAATGCGGCATAGGGAAATGCGGGGCCTGTGAAATGTTGGTGGACGGGAAGGTCCGCCGGATATGCATAACAAAAGTCGATGGCGTGAAATCCGTCCGGACCATCACACCCGAAGCCATGGCCGTCACCTTGAAGGATTCAGGCCCGAGAGCCGACAGGGAAGGACATACGGACATATACAGGACAAGGGTCGCAATCATCGGGGCAGGCCCGGCCGGACTGGCCGTAAGGGAAGAGCTCCTTAAAGCGGGGATAGACAATATTGTCATAGACAGCAACAGCGATATCGGCGGACAGTTCATGATGCAGACGCACAAATTCTTTTTCTTCGAGAAGGAAAAAAGGTTCGGAGGCATGAGGGGATTCGATATTGCAAGGGCCCTTGCCGGGGAGTCCATGGAAGGCATCATGCTGGACTCGGCGGTATGGGATATTCTCGAAGGAAGAAGGATTGCCGTAAAAAACATAGTCACGGACAGGATATTCTACATAGACGCAGATGAACTGGTAGTAGCTACTGGCGCCGTACCGTTCATGCCGGCTTTCCGGAATGATGACGTGCCGGGTGTCTATACCGCCGCAGTGGTACAGAGGATGATGAATACCCAGATGACCCTGCTCGGGAAAAACATACTTACCGTGGGGGCGGGCAACATAGGATACCTTACATCCTATCAGGCCATGCAGGCGGGGGCGAACGTTAAGATGATAATAGAAGGCATGCCGCATGAAGGAGGGTTTCCCGTACAGGCCAACAGGGTACGCTGCATCGGAATCCCTATCCTCACTTCGCACGTACTCCTCGAGGCCGTCCCGAATTCAGACTATACAGGCATAACCGGGGCCGTTATCGCCGAATGCGAGAACTTCAGGCCAATACCAGGCACGGAAAAATTAGTGGAAGGGATAGATTGTATAAACATCTGTACGGGACTCATCCCCGACAGCCAATTGCTTGTCAAAGGCAATGCCGTTTTCGGCAAGAGCTGCCACGGTGTCGGTGACGCAGTTCGCATAGGCGAAGGGACATCCGCAGTCCTGAGGGGAAAACAATGCGCATTCGAGGTATTGCAGAACCTCGGAGTAAAATACGACTACAGGGAATACCTCGACATATCGAGACAGTACATTGATTCACAGCAGCACCCGGTAAGGATACTTGAAAAGGCTGCGCTTCCTTCCCCCGAGAGGGCGGCTTCGGCCCCGTTCGTCGTAGCAGACTGCCTGTACGGATTTGCATGCAATCCCTGCTCTTTCGCATGCAGGTTCGGGGCGCTGACCAAAGCTTCTGCCTCGTCCGTTCCGGTCATCGATTACGACAAATGCGTAGGATGCATGCAATGCGTCCACCAGTGTCCGGGCCTGGCCATATTCGGGTACGACCTGCGTAGCGGGAAGCTCTTCCTTCCTGTAGAATACCATGTTGAAGAAGGCTCTGAAGTCATTCTTACAGACAATAACGGGAAACGTACCGCAGAAGGCGTGGTGGAGAAAATCATGAAAGGTTCGGACAAGACCGACATCGCCAGAATCAGGGTAACCGTACCGCCCGCAGGGCCGCTTACAGAGACAAGGGGATTCGTACTCAAATGGAAATATGCGGAACTGTCGGGGCTCAAAAAGGCAGGACAGGCTGAAGGGAAGACATATATATGTCATTGCGAGGACATAGACATAGAAAGCATCCTAAGGCTTGTCGGGAAGCGCAAAAGCATATCGGCAGACGAACTTAAGCACATATCCCGGATCGGCATGGGACCGTGCC
>DVLA01000029.1 GCA_018715745.1 Candidatus Coprenecus stercoripullorum | reverse complement strand
GCCTCACAAGGGTGGGAGAGTAGGTAGCCGCCGCCCATAGGCCCGGAAGGAAACCTTCCGGGCTTTTTTATTTC
Organism: Candidatus Coprenecus stercoripullorum; assembly: GCA_018715745.1. Lineage (GTDB taxonomy): Bacteria > Bacteroidota > Bacteroidia > Bacteroidales > UBA932 > Coprenecus > Coprenecus stercoripullorum. Next base: position 12,453 of record DVLA01000029.1, on the reverse strand, counting down.
TCTGAATTGGCAGTATATGCCTTGAATATCTGGGCGCAGGGTAATTCTCCGGTGATTTCGAAGACGATCTCGTTGTCCTTTATGTACCAGGATTTCGGATATTCCTTGGTCAGTTTTCCGCTTTCTGCGGAGATGATTTCGAAAGTCGGACCGAATTCTTCCCTGAACTGTTTTTCCATCTCGGCATTCCCTCCATGCGCTATCGCGATGACTTTATCGACGGCCTCCCTGTCTTCGTACCGGTTGAGATTTGCGATGGTGTTCATGCAGTGCGGGCAAGTATATGAGAATGCGAATATCAAATATGTACTGTCGGCCGAGGGACTTATTATCCCTGCCAAAGGCGAATCCGATATCGGGACAGGTTCGCTTTTCCCCGGCGTAGTAACTGCCGTGTAGGTATAGCCCGACATGTAGCATACCAGACATAGGAAAGCGCAGATGGCTGTGTGGCAGAATTTGTTGTGAATGTAGCGGTTGTTTCCCTTTATATAGATGAAAGCCAGCAGGGCGGCCAGGATCGTGTTTCTAATCAGGATGATATACGGGTTTGAGCTCAGGGCTTTCAGCTTGCCGAAGCATCCGCAGTCCTCTATCTTGAGGAATATCAGTCCGTACAGGTATATGACCGTAAAGGCGAGAATAAGAATCAGGCCGGCAAGCGATACCCTCCTGCTGCGTATCTGGAATATGAGCATAAGCCCTATGAAGGTCTCGATCAGAATAATCAGCGGCGAAAGAAACTGCAGTCTTGCAAAGCCGTAATCGTAAATGATTTCAGCAAAAGCCGCCGCATCGAATGCCTTAAGCATTCCCGACAGCAGGAACACGAGTCCGGCTACCGTGCATGAAATTTCAATGGCTCTTTTCATGTAAACTTCGGATTCAGGATGAAACAGGAGGGTGACTCAAAAGGGTAATTTCTGCGTTATGCTTGATTCGGAAATCCTCATGTACGGCCAGTACACTGCGGTTTCCTCATCTTCGCAAGCCTTGAAATTCCTCCTTTTGGGTCACCCTGTCATATTGTAACTTATTCGCAATAAAACTCCGGTCCCATATAATAGCTTAACTCTTCGCACGTGTAGATGCCCTCTTCATAAGCGCCTTCATATTCCAGATTTACAACGAATCTGTCCGTGTAGTATCCATCGTCATAGTAGCATGTACATATTGTGTCCCGGTTGTCCTTTTTGCATGAGGTGAAAAACATGCCGCTGCATACGGCGGCGATTACTGATACAATAATGATTTTACGTTTCATAGTTGTTTCTGTTAACGGGTACTGGTTTTATTCACAATATGTGTAGGAGCCGTCTATGGCAGAGATGAAATTGCCTAATTCGCTGCATGTGCTTATTCCGTATGCTTCGAATTCTTTGGTACTCAGTGGATAAGATCCGTATTCATCATAGCATGTACACATGCTGTCGCCTTTTTTTTCGCATGAGGACAGAAAAATGCATGCGCCTGTGACCGCCAAAGTGAGCACTAAAATCAGTTTACGTTTCATTGATTGCTGCGATTACCTTTACATCGCGAGGTTCAAGTCAGTTTGCGCCTCATTTACGGCTGTGAGCATCACCGTGACAGAAAAAGCGTGAACTTTACCCTTTTCGCTGTCAGCGGTATTTGGCGTAACCTTGTCCACGAAAATAAGTTAAGCTCACGCAGAAGCGCAAGCACTGCAACTTATTTCTTCGGACTGTAAAATCGCCAAATTTTCTGACAGAAGAAATAAAGCCGGATGCTTTTATATGTCTATGCCGCAAAGGTAAAAAATATTTGTTTACCGCGACGGCTGCGGAAGAACTTTGTTGTAGTATGAACTTGTTGAAACGTAGATGTTTCGCCATAGCGTACATGGCGGTTCTTCCGTTTTTCTTTACTTTGAAGCAGTTTGAGTGAAAGTTTTGTCTTTGCTGCGGCCGAATGCGGATAATGTTTACCTTTGTAGGTTAAAACTACGTTTATGGCTTTGTTCTGGAAGAAAAAGGAGTCCAAGGAATCTTTGGACAAGGGTCTGCAGAAGACCAAGACGGGAATTTTCGAAAAATTGTCGAGGGCGGTGATGGGTAAGTCCAAAGTGGACGATGATGTCCTCGACGGTATAGAGGACGCGCTTGTGGCTTCTGATGTCGGGGTGGATACGACCTTGAAGATAATAGATATGCTTGAGGACAGGGTCGCTCGTGACAAATACATGAATACGGAAGAGCTAAGGACGATACTTAAGGAGGAAATGTACACTCTTCTCGATGTCAGGGATGCTTCCGGGGACGAGGCCCCCGTCTTCGATTTTTCCATAAAGCCGTATGTTATAATGGTAGTGGGTGTTAACGGAGTAGGAAAAACCACCACGATAGGGAAACTGGCCGCCAACCTCAAGGCTGCAGGCAAAAAGGTTATGCTCGGGGCTGCGGATACTTTCAGGGCTGCCGCTGTCGACCAGCTTGTTGTTTGGAGCGAGAGGGCAGGGGTGCCTATCGTAAAGCAGCAGATGGGCGCAGACCCTGCATCCGTGGCTTATGATACGGTAAAATCGGCTGTGGCACAGGATATTGATGTTGTTCTTATTGATACGGCCGGCCGTCTTCACAATAAGGTCAACCTCATGAATGAACTTACGAAAATCCGCAATGTCATGGGAAAGGTCATCCCCGGTGCCCCGCACGAAGTGTTGCTGGTCCTTGACGGTTCGACAGGCCAGAATGCGTTCATTCAGGCGAAAGAGTTTACCAAGGCTACGGACGTGACGGCCCTTGCCGTTACCAAACTGGACGGTACTGCAAAAGGCGGGGTCGTACTCGGTATTGCCGACCAGTTCAGGATTCCCGTCAAGTTCATAGGGGTGGGAGAAAAGATAGAAGATCTTCAGATTTTCGATAAAAAGGCGTTTATAGATTCTTTGTTTGATTAAAATCATATTATGGTCGTTTCATATAATTGGCTGAAAGAATATGTTTCTTTCGATTTGTCTCCGGAAAAGGTCGCGGAGATTCTGACGAATATCGGACTTGAGGTCGAAGAGACCAGGACTGTAGAGGATATTCCAGGGGGACTGGAAGGAGTGGTCGTTGCGGAAGTCGTGGAATGCCATGACCATCCCAATTCGGACCACCTTCATATTACCAGGGTGTCCATAGGGGACGGCTCCGAACCATTCCAGGTAGTCTGCGGGGCTCCCAACGTAGCAAAAGGACAGAAAGTCATGCTTGCATGTGTCGGGGCGTCCCTGCCTGAAGCCGACGGCGGAATATTCAAAATAAAGAAGTCCCGGATACGCGGAGAAGAGTCTTTGGGCATGATATGCGCTGAAGACGAATTAGGTATGGGACACTCTCACGACGGCATCATGGTTTTGCCCGCCGACTCCGCAGTCGGGACCAGGGCCGCCGATTATTTTAAGCTTAAGGGAGATACTGTTTTTACTATCGGACTGACCCCTAACAGGGTAGACGCCGCCTCCCATATCGGTGTGGCCAGGGATTTTGCAGCCTATCTGAAATTCAATGATATGGGCGGGCAGTTGGTATTGCCTGACGTTTCGGATTTCGCGGAAGGAGACGGGGAGTCTGTTCCTGTGGAAGTACTCTGCCCGGAAGGGGCGCCGAGATATATGGGAGTGACGATGACCGGCGTGAAGATCGGCCCTTCGCCGGAGTGGCTTCGCCGTAAATTGATAAGCATAGGGTTGCGGCCCATAAACAATGTTGTGGACATAACCAACTTTATCCTTCAGGAGACCGGCCAGCCTCTGCACGCTTTCGACGCATCGAAGATAAAGGGCCGTAAAGTGACGGTAAGGCTTGCCGGCGGGGGTGAAAGGTTCGTTACCCTTGACGGCGTGGAGCATACCCTTTCATCCGAGGATTTGATGATATGCAATGCTGAAGAACCGATGTGCATTGCCGGCGTATTCGGCGGAATGGACTCCGGTATTACGGAAAGTACTACTGATGTATTTATAGAGAGCGCATATTTCAATCCGGTATATATAAGGAAGACGTCCAAAAGGCACGGCATAAAGACTGAAGCCTCTTTCAGATATGAGCGCGGCGCCGATCCGGAGATGGTGCCGTTTGCGGCCATGCGTGCTGCATTGCTGATCGGGGAGCTCGCCGGCGGAAAGGTTGTCGGAAGCGTAAGGGAGTTCTATCCTGAGAAGATTCCCGGTAAACGGGTGGAACTGGACTTCGCAAGGATGGAAAGGCTTATAGGGAAGAAGATAGGTCCGGAGACCATAATGAGGATATTGAGGGCAATGGACTTCGGTATAGTTTCTCAGGATACGGACGGGGCCGTTGTTACGGTCCCTGCATACAAGGTGGATGTGTATCGCGAATGCGACGTGGTAGAAGAAGTCCTTCGTATCTACGGTTATGACAATATAGGGCTGCCCCCAAGGGTTACTTCCGCTTATAGCAAAACTCCCAATCCGGATCCTGAGGCTGTAAGGATAAAGGCCTGCGACCTTTTGGCCGCCAACGGATTCCAGGAATGTATGAATAATTCGCTCACTAAGTCGGCCTATTATAACGGACTGTCGTCATACAGGGAGGAAAATCTTGTCAGGATAATAAATCCCTTAAGTTCCGATCTGGACTCCATGAGGCAGACGCTGCTTTTCAACGGCCTGGAAGTAATTGCCCATAATCTTAACAGGCAGTCTTCCGGACTTAAGCTTTTCGAGACGGGGAATGTCTATTCGTTCCGTCCTCAGGAAGGGAATGCCGGGGCGCTCTCCGACCTTCGTTCATACAGGGAAGAGACACGCCTGGCACTGTTTATGGCTGGAAAAGGGTCACAATACTGGAGAAACCAGACTCCGGCAGGGGACTTCTTCGGGCTTAAGGGCTATATGGAGTTGCTTTTCAGAAGATTTGCCATAGACATATATTCTTTCGAAACGGAAGACGCCCCATCGGATCTGTTTTCTGAAGGCATAGCCTACAGGCACGGTGGAAAGCATCTGGCCGTAATAGGTTCTGTGAGCAGGAAGCTGTTGAAGGACTTCGATATAAAGGTCTCTGTTTTTGCTGCTGAGATAAACTGGAATCTCTTCCTTAAACTCTATATGAAAAATAAGGTAAGATATAGTGAACTGCCCAAGTATCCGGAAGTAAGGAGAGACCTTGCCCTCCTTGTGGACAGCGGAGTGACGTTCGCCTCTATCCGTAAGGCTGCGATGGAGACGGAGAAAAGGATATTGCGCCAGGTCACCCTTTTTGATGTATATAACGGAGACAGGATACCGGCCGGAAAGAAACAGTATGCCGTCAGCCTGACACTGCAGGATCAGGACAGGACTCTTACGGACAAATATGTCGAACAGGTCGTAGGACGCATACTCGACGCATTGTCCGAACAGTTCGGGGCGGTTCTGAGATAGGGCCGCTAAAGCAGGCCGGCCAGGGCTTCTGCATCTTCAGGCCTTGTGGCCCAACTTGTCGACAGGCGTATCACCCTGCGATCCGTGCCGAGTTTCTCCCATGTGGAAAATTCGACACGGGCGGCCAGCCTGAGGGCGTCGGCATTGCTCACTTCTATGAAAATCTGATTTGTCTGCGGCCTTGCGTGGAATGTGTATCCTTTTTCTTTCAGGGCTGAAACTATGACGGAAGCAGTGTCGATGGCATTCCGGGCGATTTTCACATACAGGCCGTCAGTAAACAGTGTGTCGAACTGAATGCCAAGCAGCCTGCCTTTGGCTAGCATTGCCCCCTTTTGCTTGATGATGGAGAACATGTTGCTTACAAGGTTGCTCCGTGTGATGACGAGCGCTTCTCCGAAGAGCGCCCCTACTTTTGTACCGCCTATGTAGAACATGTCGCACAAAGCGGCCGTCTTTTCTATTGTCAGTTCGTTTTCAGGGGCGGCAAGGGCATATCCGAGCCTTGCTCCGTCCATGTACAGAGGAATGGAGAATTCACGGCATACGGATGACAGCGCTTCCAGTTCGCTTACGGTATACAGCGTCCCGTATTCGGTGGGATGGGATATGTACACCATGCCCGGGGCTACAATATGTTCATAACTCTCGTCATCATAGTAGTCCATGATGTATTTTCGGACATCGTCTGCAGCAAGTTTCCCGTTTTTGTGGGGCAGTGCGAGCACCTTGTGTCCTCCGGCTTCTATGGCTCCGGATTCATGCTGGTTTATGTGGCCGGACATAGCGGCTATGACGCCCTGGTGAGGCTTGAGTACAGAAGATATTGCAACCGCATTTGTCTGCGTGCCCCCTATCAGAAAATGGACCTGGGCCTGTGGGGCGTTGCACGCGGAGCGTATCTTTTTTCTGGCTGATTCGCAGTAATCGTCGGTACAGTATCCTGGGGTCTGTTCCATATTGGTGGCCGCAAGCCGTCCGATAATTGACGGATGGGCCCCTTCCATATAATCGCTTGCAAAATGTAACATCATTCCTCCTTTTTTCGCATCACTGCTAATATACGTATTATTTGCATACGCCGGGAAGCCGATGCCTGAACAGAGCTCCGGATTGCGTAAAATTATTAATTTTGCGGCTTGATTTTTGCAAACAGCGAGGCGAATTATAATAGTGATTATGAAAATTAAAAGTATTCATGGCCGCGAAATTCTCGACTCACGCGGCAACCCTACAGTAGAAGTGGAAGTGGTTCTTGAATCCGGCGTATGCGGACGTGCATCGGTGCCGTCCGGCGCATCGACCGGAGAGCACGAGGCTCTCGAGCTGCGTGACGGGGACACGAAACGTTATGGCGGGAAAGGCGTCCTTAAGGCCGTAGAAAATGTCAACAATATCATTGCACCTGCTCTTGTCGGCTGGTCCGTACTTGACCAGAGGGCAATCGACAGCAGGATGCTGGCCCTTGACGGCACCAAAACCAAATCCGTCCTCGGAGCCAATGCCATTCTCGGTGTCTCTCTCGCAGTTGCCCATGCTGCAGCCAATTACCTCCATATGCCTCTTTACCGTTATATCGGAGGGACAAATACCTATACCATGCCCGTACCGATGATGAACATCATCAACGGCGGTTCCCATTCGGATGCTCCCATAGCCTTTCAGGAGTTCATGATACGTCCCGTAGGCGCTCCTTCTTTCAGGGAAGGTCTCCGTATGGGGGCGGAAGTCTTCCATGCGCTCAAGAAAGTGCTCCATGACCGCAAGTTGAGTACTGCAGTAGGTGACGAAGGCGGTTTCGCCCCCGCACTGAACGGTACGGAGGATGCCATCGAGTCCATTATGGCAGCAATCAAGGCGGCAGGCTATGAGCCGGGCAAAGATGTCATGATAGGTATGGATTGTGCATCTTCGGAGTTCTATAAGGATGGGATTTATGATTATACCATATTCGAGGGCCCGAATGGCGTAAAGAGAACGTCCGATGAGCAGGTGGACTATCTTGAAAGCCTGATAGACAAGTATCCTATTGACTCTATAGAAGACGGCATGAGCGAGAATGACTGGGATGGATGGAAAAAGCTGACAGACCGTATTGGCTCCCGTTGCCAGCTTGTCGGCGATGATCTTTTCGTTACTAATGTCGAATTTCTTTCAAAAGGCATAGCACAGGGATGCGCGAACTCCATTCTAATCAAAGTCAATCAGATAGGTTCGCTCAGCGAGACTCTGGACGCCATAGAGATGGCTCACCGCCACGGTTATACGACAGTGACTTCCCATCGTTCCGGTGAGACGGAGGATGCAACAATTGCCGATATTGCCGTTGCGACCAACAGCGGTCAGATCAAGACCGGCTCTCTCAGCCGTTCGGACCGTATGGCAAAATACAACCAGTTGCTTCGCATAGAGGAGGAACTCGGCGCTCAGGCCGTTTACGGGTACAGAAAGATCAGGTAGACCCGTCCCTGAGTGGATGACTATTCCTAAATGTATTACAGTTCAGCAAGATTCTTGCTGAACTGTTTTTGTAATTATACTCTTGTAACCATAAAATTTTTAAACAATATATGGTTGCAACCATAAAAATTTTTATCTTTGGAGCAAAAGGAGAACAACGTATGGCACAGATAGATCCTCAGCCTTTGTACGACAACTATCACCGCAAAATAGCGAAGACGGACCTCCGCTTCAAGCGCTATCTATATGGACGTATAAACTGGAAGTCCCGTATTATCAGTATCAAGGGGGCTCGTGGCGTAGGAAAGACAACAATGCTTCTTCAGCATATCCTGGAGAACTATGAGGATATCGACCGGACGCTTTATGCTTCTTTGGATGATCTGTGGTTTGCTGCTCATAATCTGATGGATCTGGTGGACTGGGCCGACAGACACGGTATATCGCGGCTGTATCTGGATGAGGTGCATCGCTATGAGGGTTGGTCTCAGATTCTGAAAAACGTATATGACAATTATCCGGACATGAGTATCATCTATACCGGTAGCTCCCTGCTGGTAATGGACAACGCTGTCGTGGATATGTCCAGAAGGCAGACCTCCTACATGCTTTATGGCTTGTCCTTGCGGGAATACCTTGAACTGGAGGGGATCCTTAGTTATAATCCGGTTCCATTGGAGGATTTGCTTGGCAGTCATGTCAAAATTGCGATGGATATCATCGGACGCATCAAAATTGCCCCTTTCTTCGAACGATACCTCTCACAGGGATATTATCCGTTTTACCGTGAGTCTCCGGAAGATTTTCCAATGCGCCTGCGTGAAACAGTTGCAGCGGTAATTGATTCCGATCTGCCGTCTGTAGAAAGAGTCACATTTGAGACGCTGCAGAAAGTCAAGAAACTTCTGATGATTATCAGTGAGCGCGTTCTTTTTCAACCCAGCATGTCGGAACTTTGGCGACAGCTCTCTACGGACAACGAATCAGGTCTCAAAATGCTCTATGCCCTTGATAAGGCGCAGGTTCTATCTCTTCTCAATGCAAAGGCAAAGAGTTATAAGTCTCTGACAAAGCCTGACAAGATATACCTGAATAATCCCAACCTGATGCACGTCCTGTGTCCGAGGGTGGATAGTGGAAACGAGCGGGAGACATACTTCCTCAGCCAGCTCCGCGTTGGTCACAATGTCAGTTTTCCCAAACGGGGAGACTTTCTCATAGATGGCAGATATCTGTTCGAAGTCGGAGGCAGGGGAAAGACTTTTGAGCAGATTGCAGATGCTGCTGACAGCTTCCTCGCTGTAGATGATACAGATGTGGGGTATGGCAACTGTATTCCGCTATGGCTGTTTGGCTTCTTGTATTAATTAAGCCCGTCGCGGGCAAATGCATTGGGCAGGATGCTCCGGAACGTAGCGTCATTGCCCGGGCAGTCCACGCGGAAAATCCTCCCTGAAGTGGGATAGGACGTGTCGTAGGATGTCTCGAATTCCACGTGCGAGAGGATGATGGTGAATGCTGTGAGGGCCACTACCAACCCCGCGAGGTTGATGGCCGAGGGCAGGGGGTACCGCCCGAGAGTATGGGCCAGATTCCGGAGGATAAGTCTGAGCATGGTGTCTAAAGTGAATTATATACTGTCAGAGATTTAGAATATAAAATCATGCCATATCTATAAAACTCAAATAATCAGAATATTGTGAGGGTGTTAGGGCCTGCTGGGTGTATGAATTTCATACAGCGGTTGTATGATAAATAGACAAAAAAGGAAGGCAGTCCGTTGAAGGCTGCCTTCTCTTTTTGTCAGGTAATGGTGAACCCTATCCTATGAAATGATAATGGGGGCCGAAACGTTCGAATGCAGCGCGGTCCAGTTCTTCGCGGTGATCCGGATGGGCTATGCTTATGATGGCTTTGGCCCTTTCCTGCAGTGATTTACCGTAGAGATCCACTGCCCCGTATTCAGTTACAAACCAGTGGATATGGTTGCGGGTTGTGACGACACCGGCACCGGATGTCAGTACCGGGGCGATCTTGCTTACGCCCTTGTTGGTTACTGACGGCATGGCTATGATGGCCTTTCCGCCTTTAGAGAGTGACGCGCCGTACACGAAATCGATCTGCCCTCCGACTCCCGAGTAGAATTTCGTTCCGAGTGAATCGGCGCAGACCTGGCCTGTGAGGTCTACCTGGAGAGCGGAGTTGATGGCCGTTACCTTTGGATTCTTTGCGATAGTATAGGGGTCGTTCGTATATCCTACATCCATCATGGCAACCATAGGGTTGTCGTCAATGAAGTCATAAACCTCCTGGGAGCCCATGAGGAACGTGGATACCATTTTGCCGCGGTCTATGCCTTTCTCGGCACCGTTGATGACACCTTTCTTTACAAGAGGAAGGACACCGTCGGCAAACATTTCAGTATGGATCCCGAGGTTCTTATGGTCACCGAGCTGTGCAAGTACGGCATTCGGGATGGCGCCTATACCCATCTGCAGTGTAGCTCCGTCTTCTATCAGGGCGGCGCAGTTGCGTCCGATGGCCGCTTCAATCGGTGAAGGCTCTGAGAAATGAGCCGGTTCCAGTTCCGAGTCGCATTCCACGAATGTGTCGATCATGGATAATGGAATGATTGCATCCCCCCATGCACGCGGTACATGCCTGTTGACAACCGCAATGACGTGTTTTGCGCATTCCACTGCCGCCAAAGAGGCGTCGACGGAAGTTCCCATTGATACGTATCCGTGCTTGTCTGGGAGGGATACCTGAATCATGGCTACGTCGCACGGCAGCACTCCGCTGCGGTACAGCCTCTGGGTTTCGCTGAGGAAAATGGGAATATAGTCGGCATAGCCTGCCTGTACATTTTTGCGGACATTGCCGCCTACGAAGAATGCCTGATGGAAAAATATTCCTTCGTATTTGGCATCCGTATACGGGGCAGGCCCTTCAGTGTGAAGGTGATGGATTCTTACGTCCCTGAGTTCTCCTGCATCACCCCTGCGGCAAAGTGCATCGATGAGCACCTTGGGGGCTGCGGCCACACTGCTGAAATGAATATGGTCGCCTGACTTGACCACCTTGACGGCTTCGTCAGCGCTTACAAAATGAATTTCCTTATGCATATCGTTAATCGTAAGTAGTTGATATCTTGGTTTTAAATTTTACCGCAAAATTATGAATTTTTCTTCAAAACGGGAATCCGTTTATGATTGTCCCGTTTTCTTTCCGTGTTTTTTGCCATATTTGCATGCAGGAGAATGAATGATTTTGCAGCCATAGATTTCGAGACTGCCAACAAGGAGCGGACCAGTGTGTGCAGCATAGGCGTTGTAGTAGTTCGCGGAGGGACAGTTACGGACCGTTTCTACAGCCTGATACGTCCGGAACCGGAATATTACAGTTACTGGAATACCCGGGTGCACGGCCTTACCATGAAGGATACTGCGGAGGCGCCGGTTTTTCCGGAGGTATGGCGGAAAGTGGAGCCGCTGATAGCCGGGCTTCCTATAGTGGCCCACAACAGCCCGTTTGACGAGGGCTGTCTGCGGGCTGTCTTTCAGATGTACGGCATGGACTGGCCGGACTACCGCTTTTTCTGCACCTGCAAGGCGTCGCGCCGTACATTCGGACGGCAGCTGCCCGATCACAGGCTCCATACTGTAGCAGCCCGTTGCGGTTATGACCTTACGCGGCATCACAACGCCCTGGCGGATGCCGAGGCCTGTGCCGCAATTGCCCTTCTAATACTCTGACGCTGCATCTCTGACCGTACACATAGCGTTGCGAATCCGCTGCCTTGTGCCACGTTATGGCACACATGACGGGTACTTTTGCAAAAAATGAAAGTATGGAACAGTATCCTAATGTTGTAGTGCCGCAGTGCGGGCGGGGCTTCTTCGGCATCGGTATCGAGTATCCGCGCACGGCCAAGAATGTCGGTACGTTGTGGCGTACTGCGCATATCATGAAAGCCGATTTCATGTTTGTCATAGGACAGTGCTATAAATCAGTGTGTACGGATACACTGAAAAGCTGGAGGCATATTCCCTTGTTTGAGTTTGGAAGCTTTGAACACTTCCATAAAAGCATGCCCAAAGATGCCAGGCTGGTGGGCGTTGAATTGGATGGGCGCAGTGTCCCGCTCTCGGGATACATACATCCGGAGCGTGCGGTGTATCTGCTCGGTTCTGAAAAGGACGGCCTGTCGCAGGAGGCACTGGAGCATTGTGCGGATGTGGTGCAGATTCCAGGAGAGTTCTCTCTCAACGTGTCGGTGGCCGGAAGCATTGTCCTCTACGACCGGCTGTTGAAAAACGGCGGCTTCTGAGTATGATTTATCATGTTTTACGCCCGATACTTGAAAATTTTGCGTAACTTTGTCCTGCCGGTGCTGAATGCCGGCGCGACATATTGCAGACGAAAGTGTTTTCGTACTGTCCTCGGAAGAAAATGTGGTAGTTTTCAAGATCAGAAGGACAACGGCGGCACTCGTCACTTGTATGGTCATGCGGTAGGACGCTCTGTCCGATACCTCATAACTGCACAGGTGTGGAGTATCGGGCGTTTATCTCTGATCGGGTCTTACCACAACCTTCTTC
>DVLA01000028.1 GCA_018715745.1 Candidatus Coprenecus stercoripullorum | reverse complement strand
GGCTATTGTAGATGACAGGTATGCCCCGCCGGTACGCCTTCGCGGAAAGGTTGTCAAGATCCTTGATGACGGGAAGAATGCGCAGGCAGTTGTCCAGGTCGGTTCCATGCAGGTTATTGTGACCGAGGACCGTCTGCCGTTCCATTATGAGCGCAGTTTTGACGTGCTTGACCTGAAGCCGAGGGAAGCGGACATAATCGTGGTGAAGATGGGTTATCTTACTGAAGAGCTCTATGCCATGCAGCAGGGATGGATGATGGCGCAGACCAGGGGCGGAGTTGACCAGGATCTGCTGAAACTTCCTTACAGACGTCTCGAGCGGCCTATTTTCCCGCTGGACCCGGAGATGCCCGACCCTGAATTTAAGGTGGTGTGGATTCCGTGACCTACAGGAGTTTCCATTCCTTTAGCTCTTTTGACAACTCTGCCTCCCTGCCTGAGCACAGCCTGTCGAGCAGGGCATGGAATCGCTTGCCGTGGTTCAGGTATTTGAGGTGGCACAGTTCATGAAGTATGATGTACTCCTGCAGGTGTTCCGGCAGGAGTACTGTCTTTATATTGATATTGATGTTCCCTTTCGAGGAGCATGAGCCCCAGTTGGAGCGGTTGTTCCTGAACGAGACTTTTCCGTACCTGAACCCGTGTTCGGATGCTGCCCGGCATATCAGTGGAAGCAGTTGCCCGGCGGCTTTTCTGCGCAGTTCCGCTGTCTCTTTTTTCCCGGGCAGGCTCTCAATACATTTTCCGGATTCCATTGCCTTCTTCAACTCCTTTTCCTGTCTTGCTATTGTGCGGACTATCCATTCTTTCCTGCTTTCCGCAAAGGATATTGCATCGGACTCGGGCATATGCCACGGACAGGAGAGCGTTATGCCTTTCTTCAGGCTTACCGACAGCCTGATATGCCTTATGCCCTTTTTCCTTACAAGGCGCAGAGTGCCTGCAGGGAACATGTCGTATAATTTTTCTTCGGAAGCCGCCATGGCGCATTGAGAAAATTTCCCGCGAAAATAAGGTATATTCGATTTATTTGTATATCTTTGCACTCCCGATTTTGGGACAAAATTAATAATCAATTACTTAAAAGCTATGGCAGAGTATCTTGCAGCAGAAAGGAAGCAAGAGATTTTCGCTAAATACGGGAAGTCTAATACGGACACCGGCTCGGCAGAGAGTCAGATTGCTCTATTTTCCTACCGTATAGCTCACCTTACCGCTCATCTCCAGAATAACAAGAAAGATTTCGGGACGCAGAGGGCATTGCTGAGACTGGTCGGTAAGAGACGTCGTCTTTTGGACTATTTGAAAGCAAAAGACATCGAGAGGTACAGGGAAATAGTGAAGGCCTTGAACCTTCGAAAATAAGCCAGAGGGCTGTCAGACGGACAGCCCTTTTTTCTATTGACACATTTTGAAGTAATATGAATATAGTAAAGAAAACCATCACATTGGGTGATGGAACAGTTGTCGAGATTGAAACCGGGAAACTGGCCAAACAGGCCGACGGTTCAGTAGTTGTAAAGGTCGGCGGGACGATGTTGCTGGCCACGGTCACATGTGCCAAGGAGGCAAAGGAAGACGTTGATTTCATGCCTCTTTCCGTAGAATATAAAGAAAAGTACGCCGCTGCCGGACGTTATCCCGGAGGATTCCTCAAGAGGGAGGGAAGGGCGTCGGATTCGGAAATTCTGGTTGCCCGCCTTGTGGACAGGGCTCTCCGTCCCCTGTTCCCGGATGATTTTCATGCGGAGGTTTTTGTCAATGTTATCCTTATATCCGCCGACAAACAGAACATGCCGGATTCCTATGCCGGCCTTGCAGCATCAGCGGCCTTGTCCGTAAGTGACATACCGTGGGGCGGGCCCATTTCCGAAGTGCGTGTCGCACGCATAGGCGGAAAGTTCGTCATCAATCCTACCTTCGAAGCCCTTAAATCCGCGGATATGGATCTGATGGTGGCTGCCACAGAAGAAAATATAATGATGGTGGAAGGGGAGATGAACGAGGTGAGCGAGAAGGACATGCTCGATGCGATAAAATGCGCCCACGAGGAGATCAAGGCCCAGTGCCGCGTCCTCAAGGAACTTACCCGCGAGACAGGCAAGGAAGAGAAGAGGGTCTACTGCCATGAGGAAAATGACGAAGACCTGCGTCAGGCCGTACGTGATTTCTGTTATGACAGATGTTATGCCATAGCCAAGTCCGGTCTGGCCAAACATGAAAGGGAAGATGCCTTCGACGCCCTGAAGGAGGAGTTCATGGAAACTATTCCTGAGGAAGAAAGAGAAGACAAGCAGATGATGGTCAACCGTTATTACGGAGCCGTAGAGAAAGAGGCGATGCGCCGTATGATTATAGACGAGGGCGTAAGGCTGGACGGAAGGTCTACGACGCAGATACGCCCTATATGGTGTGAAGTCGACTATCTGCCCGGGGCGCACGGTTCGGCAATCTTTACCCGCGGGGAGACCCAGTCGCTGTCTACGGTGACTCTCGGGACCAAGATGGATATGAAGGAGCTGGATGAGGTCCTGGTTCAGGATACCCAGCAGTTCGTACTGCACTATAATTTCCCTCCTTTTGCAACCGGTGAGGCCAAGCCTCAGAGAGGTGTGGGCCGCAGGGAGATAGGGCATGGCAATCTTGCATGGAGGGCCCTTAAGCCGGTAGTCCCTGTAGGAGAGGAGAACCCTTATGCAGTGAGAGTCGTTTCCGATATTCTCGAGTCCAACGGGTCGTCATCGATGGCCACTGTATGTGCAGGCACGCTGGCGCTCATGGATTGTGGAGTCAAGATTAAGAAGCCTGTTTCCGGTATTGCCATGGGGCTTATTTCCGATGAGAAAACAGGAAAATTCGTCATACTTTCCGATATACTCGGGGATGAGGACCATCTCGGGGACATGGACTTCAAGGTGACCGGTACGAAAGACGGCATTACGGCTACACAGATGGATATCAAAGTGGACGGGCTGCCTTACGAAGTGCTTGAAAAGGCCCTGGCCCAGGCGAAGGAAGGCCGTGCCCACATCATGGGCGAAATGCTCAAAACCATTTCCGAGCCGCGCGCCGAGTACAAGCCCAATGTTCCGAGGATTGTCCAGATTTCCATTCCCGGCGAGTTTATCGGGGCTGTTATCGGTACTGGCGGAAAAGTCATTCAGGAGATCCAGAAGACAACCGGGACGACCATTACCATTACCGAGGAAGGCGACAAGGGTATTATCGACATATTCGGTGAGAACAAGGAGTCCATGGATGCCGCCCTTGCCCGTATCAAGGCTATTACCGCGGTTCCCGAAGTAGGACAGGTATATCACGGAAAAGTGGTTTCGATACTCGAGTTCGGGGCATTCGTAGAGATTCTGCCCGGAAAGGAAGGACTGCTGCATATTTCCGAACTTGACTACAAGAAAGTGGACAAGGTGGAGGATATACTCAATGTCGGGGACGAAGTGGATGTGAAACTGCTTGAGATAGATTCCAAGACGGGAAAGATGAGGCTTTCGCGCAAGGCCCTGCTGCCTGCTCCCGAAGGATGGGTGGAACCCGAACGCAAACCGCGCCCCGAACGCCGTGAAGGCGGGAGAGGACCGCGCAGAGACCGTGACAGGGGAGGCAGAAAATAACGAAGTTATTATTGCCATAATAATAGTCGGAGGCTGTACCGGACTTGTTCCGGTGCGGCCTCCTTTCTTTTCCGTATCTGCGGACGGTCGCTGTACGGTTCGGCTGTGGGGGGAAAGGGACAGTAAAGACAGAAAGGACGGCCGACATTATCGACCGCCCTTTCTGTCTTACGCTCCCCTTCTAGGACTTGAACCTAGGACCCCCTGATTAACAGTCAGGTGCTCTAACCAACTGAGCTAAAGAGGAATGTTTCCCAAATGGGACTGCAAAGATAAATATTTTTCTGAGAACATCAAAAAAAACATAACTTTGTTGCAGTCAAAAATGCAGTTTTTCGTATGGACGCCAATCTTCTTTCTCGCCTCCTCAGGGAGTTGATAATCGATCATGACGAAGTCTCCCTGCCGGGTATAGGCGTTTTCTTCATGGAGCAGACTCCGGCGTCCGTTTCCGAGGACGGACTGACCGTATATCCGCCTTGCCGGAAACTCTTTTTCAGGACGGCAAGGGACAAGAATATCGATTTTCTGCTTTTCGATCTCTTTATAGCGACATCGGACAAGGAAAGGAAGGAGGCCGCAGCCGAGTTCGAGAGTTTTATGGCTGATTTGCGCCGCGACCTTGACGGGAAAAAACCGGTAGTCATCCCTTCCTTCGGCAAGATACGCTCGACGGCGGAAGGCAATTATTATTTTGTGGCCGATCGTGGAATGGGGGACTTTGTCAAGGATGTCGCTCTGGAACCGATAACCGTAAGGCCGAAACGTAATCCGGACATTGCGGGCGGGGATACCCCTCCGGTTGTTTCCGGACCCGATGCTTCTGTTGCGGACCTGTCTCCAGCCGGTGCGGACACTAAGGACGGTGTGGCTGTTCAGGGACAAGAGACGGATAAAAGGACCCGTATGGTCATCCTGCTTGTTATTTCGGCAATATGCGTAATTATTCTGGCGGTATTGCTCTCGGGTTATTTCGGATGGCTCGACAGCCTTATATATTCTGATGAAGAACTCCGCGTTATAGAGCGGGCTTCCTCCGGTATTTAGCATTGTCCCGCGGACGCTTTTCCCGCAGTGTATAAACTTTGAAAGCGTATGTACAGAATTTGTATATACGTGTCGCTTTATGGCCCGCCTGGTTCAGGCTACATTTGTACGGAACGAATAATTTCACTGATTTGTATGAAAAGAATTTGTCTGTATTTTGCAGTAACGGCCGCGATGCTTCCTGCCGGATGCACAAAGCATGAGGAACCCGAGAGGCCGCCACAGGAACCGGATGTTGAAATAAGGCTTGATGACAGGACTGTCACGGTGCCTTCTTCCGGGGGTGTCTATGAAATATCGTATACGGTTTCGAACAAAGTCGAGCAGTCGCAGGTATATGCTGCAACCGAGGCCTCGTGGATAGGCGATTTCGACTGCTCCCGGCCCGGCAAGGTCGTATTTCCCGTTGAGATGAATGCTACGGGAAAGGAGAGGGAGTGTACGGTATTGCTGACCTACGTATATGGGGACGACAGGCAAGACACCGTATCGGCTGAAATCTGCCAGGGCTCTTTTACCTTTTCACTTGAAACGGAGTATGTCGAGGTATCTTCGGACGGGGGGACTGTAAAGGTGCCGTATACGCTGACCGATCCGATAGCCGGTGCGGAACTTAAAGTCAATTCGGAGGCGGACTGGATTGACGGTTATGACATGTCGCTGCCGGATACTGTATGCTTTGTTGTGGACAAGTGGGATGTAAAGACTGAGGGACGCGAGGCAAGCCTGTCTGTAGAGTATGTCCTGGAATCGCAGGTATTGGCTTCAGAAGGGCTTGAGGTGGTGCAGCTCAAGGATGAGTACGACCATATATGTACGGCCTCTTATGCCTACGGCACGTATTACGGGGAACGTTTCAGCATGACCTCCGGCTCTTATAATTATTATACCTGGCTTTCGGATACAGGGACCAATGAAAGCCAGGCGAGGGAACCTGGCGGTACATATTATATTTTTGACATATACGCATCGTCCGGAGCGGAGTCTTCCGGTGCCGCTGCGCCTGAAGGGACATATACTCTCGGGAAGCCGGGAGAAACCTATCCCGGCACCTTTACTCCGGTTTCATACTGGTACAGGATGGATCCGGAAGGAATCTATTATGAGGAAGGCGGGGTCAACTTTACGGAAGGTACGCTTACGATAACTGTAGGTGCGGACGGCTTCGCCTACGAGGCATTTCTTGTAGATACAAATGGTGAAGACCATCATTTCACGTTTTCGGGAGATGTCTCGCTCACGGACCTTAGCGCGGGAAACAACTCATCTACGCTCGGGGACGACCATGAGGCGGACCTGTCATCGGCCGTGTGCGAGGCATGGAATTACGGGGACATGTACGGGCTTTCTTCTGCAGTATGGATGATAAACTTGTATAATCCTGATAAATGCGGGGATTATTTCCAGCTGCAGCTGTTTGCCGGCCTGGATGTATCGTCTGAGAAGGGCTTTCCTGTCGGAGTGTATTCGGAATCCTCGGACTGGTCTGTCAACACATTTTTCCGTGGCGTGTATAACAACGGGTTTCTGAACGGTTCATGGTGGTATGATGCGGAGAATGGCAATGCAGGCTCTCTTATGGCCCCGCTTTATAACGGGAAAATAGAAATCTCCGACAACGGGGACGGTACGTTTACTATAGATATAGAATGTACGGACGACCTTAAACAGTCAAATGCCATAACGGCATCCTGGACAGGAACGCCCGTAGTAACTTCGTATTGATTATGAAGACGTCAACTGTATTTGCGGTACTGTTATTCTCCATACTTTCATTTTCCTGCAAAAAAAATGAAAATGTGGAAGCACCGGCGGCAGAACCTGTTGTCGACATCAGGGACTCTTTGGTTGAAGCGTGCTGGAAGCGGGGGCGTTATGTAGTCAGTTATGGAATTGAGAATCCCGTGCCGGATGGGACCCTGTATACTGATCCATTTCCGGAATGGATTGAAAATGTGGAGTGCAATGAAGGTTCATTGATATTCACGGTAGGGACCAATATTTCATCCGGTATGAGGGAGGCGGAAATTGTCCTTGTTTACGGATTCGGGGAGGGGCTTGCCAAGACCGGGACTGTCAGGATTGTCCAGGAGGCTTCAGGATTTGAGGCGGACCGTGTTTTTATGGCATCTGTAGCAGTGGGGAACTACTATGCAGAGAGATATTCCGCCTCACATACGGAACAGAATTACTTTACATACCTGTCCGATGCCGCGTACGATGAACTCGGCTTTCTGGTCAAGGGGGCTACTTATTACGCTTTCGATATTTTTTCCGAGGTCAGGGCAACGGACGTGTTTTCCATAGCCGCGCCGGAAGGGACCTACAGCCTGGGGATACCTGGAGAAACCGGCGCCGGTACATTTTCCGCGACGGGATCTTATTGGATTACAATCGGGAACGGTGAATATAATTTCCCTGAGGACTGTGTAGATTTCAAGTCCGGGTTTCTGGATATACATGCAGAAGACGGAGAATGGGTATATGAGGCTTTTGTCGAAGATGTGGACGGCGGGAAGCATTATGTTTGCTATAAGGGGACAGTGGGACTGGACAATTTTAGCGCCGGGCCTGATGTAGGGCATAACTCGTCACTGCTTTCCGATTATGACGCTGACCTGTCGGGGGCGGTATGCGAGGCCTCCTGTCTTGGAGGGACATATGGTGAAGGGCTGTCCACATGGGTGCTGACTGTCTATCCCGAGGACTACCGCGGGGATATAGTGAATATAGAGATTGTGGCCGGGGACAATTTCACGCCGTGGGATGACGGCCTTCCTACGGGGAAGTACTCAGGCTCGGGTGTCCCTGCTTCCGGTTCATATATTATGGACAAATCTTCCCTTACTATAGTGGACGCCAATGGCCGGACGCGTGCCAGCGGCTGCTTCAGGGAGGGAAGCGTTATCCTGTCGTTGATGGAAAACGGCGTTTATTCTATAGAGTTCGATTGCCTTGACGACAACCGGCCGGCCTACCGCATGACAGGGAAGTGGGAAGGGGTCCCGGTTGTAAAATATTGAGTATCAGTTGTATCTGGACAGGAACTCATAGAGGGATACAGTGTCCCCAGTGAGGCCGAGCTTGTTACGGAGCCGGCCTCTTGCTATGTTTATGGCATTCGGGCTCTGCTTAGTTATGTTGGAGATCTCTTTTGTCGTCATGTTCAGATTGAGCAGGACGCACAGTCTCCTTTCGTTGACTGTAAGGTCCGGAAAATCCTTGAGCAGCTTTGCGGAAAAGGCATTGTTGAAGTCAGGGATATACTGGCTTATTTCCTGCCACTGCGTTTCATCGTTGAGATGTTGCAAATCGTGCCTTATCATGGATATTTCATCACGTACCGACTTTTCATAGATTCCTTTGGCGAGCCTGTCAAGCCTGTCAAGGGTATATTTGATTATACTGTCATTGTGGAACTGCTGCATTTTTTTCAGTTCCATTATTTCCTTTTCTGCCTTGAGGTTTTTTTCCGCGTTTTCGAAAACAAGTTGCTGTGTCTTCAGTTTGTTGGACTTGTTTTTCAGGTGCAGGACAATGACAAGAAGGGCAGTGGACAGTATCAGGACCGATATGGCTATCGAGAGTATAAGGTTCTTCCTTTTCTGCTTTTCCTTTTCTATTTCGCCTGATGCAATAAGGCTGTTCCTGGACTCGAGAAGTTCCAGGAAAGCCTCTTCGTCGCGCGAACGGTTGTCAATGTCAATATAATTCTGTATGGCCTCGTATGCCTTCCTGTATTGTCCGGCCATGAAGTGGGATTTTGAAAGCTCTGAATAACACAGTTTCAGATTCCATTCGAGCTCCCCCTGCCCGAAAAACGATATCGCGGAGTCAAGTTGGCTTGCTGCCTTGCCGTAATCCCCTGATATAATGTAATACTGTCCTGAAGAATAGTGCCAGTTCCCTTTTTCGTTTATGTTATCGGCAAGTCGCCGCGCCGTATCCAGCAGCCTGGCGACCCCGGTGGTGTCGGACATTCTCAGGTAGGAGTTGATAAGGTTTATGTATAATGTAAATGTACGTTCGCTTCCCAACCTTTCGCTTAATGCTACGGCCTCCCTGATCAGTTGCCTGGCGGATGCGGTGTCCCCGTTTATGTTGAGGGCGTACAGCGATGCATTGTTGAGGGCCTGCAGCAGGTTCAGGCTGTCCCCGGTGGCTCTCGCCCCTTCGGCGTATTTCCGGAAATAATAATTGGACATCCCGAAATCCCGGCACAGGTAATATACGCTTCCGAGGTAATTGTAGCAGGCGAGGATATTTGCAGTGTCCTTTTTCTCTTCGAACCATGGCAGGCATTCGGCAGTGATGGTAAGTGTCCTGTGTGCCGAACCTTTCTGAAAATAACTTCTGGCGAGCTCCATTTTCATTTCGTTTGCCTTGTCTTCGCAGCCGTTGCAGGCATATATCCTTACGGCTGTCTCCAATGCACCGGCAGCTTTTGAGAACAGGAAGTTTTCGGAACACCATCCGGCGTATTCTTCTGCAAGGCTGGCTATGAAAATTTCGTTCTGCGTAGAGTCTATTCCCTTTAGAAAACTTCCGGCGTAGGCCATGGCCTTTTCATAGTCGGTATCCCTGTATTCCAGATACAGTTCATAGAAATTCATATTCGTCCCGGTGGAACTTTTGCCGACCGCGGCGCTGCAGGACAGTGCAGGTAAAAGTACGGCAAGGGCCATACTCCATATTTTCAGGTATGTCATAGACCGTGTCGGCTGCTTCATACCGCAGATAGCCTGAATATTACGGTACGGCGGTAAGTCTCTCCAGGGCGGAGTATGCAGGAGGGGAAGTCGGGGTGGTTGGGAGCGTCCGGGAACCCCTGGCATTCTATGGCAATACCTTCGTAATCGTTATAACTCCGTCCGGACTTGCTTTGTGGCGAACCGGCGAGCCAGTTGCCTGTATATACCTGGACGGCCGGCTGGTCTGTCCATATTTCCAGTTTCCGTCCTGAAACGGCATCACTTAATGTCGCCGCATGTTTTATCCCGGCGCCTCCGTCTATGACCCAGCAGTTGTCATAGCCTTTTCCGTATTTCAGTGCAGGGAAGTCCATTCCCATGTCCCTGCCGACAGGTTTTGGAGTACGGAAGTCCATGGGGGTATTCCCTACGGATGCCGTCTCTCCAGTAGGGATGAGGGTCTCGTCGGTGACAAGCCACCTTGAGGCGTTTATCTGCAATTCGTGGTCGAGGATACTGCCGCTGTTCTCTCCGCGCAGGTTCCAATAGGTATGGTTGGTCAGATTGACGGCAGTGGGGGCATCTGTCGTGGCGGTCAGTTCCAGTTCCAGGCTGTCGTCATCGCCCCAGGTGTATGCTGCATGGACATTCATGCATCCCGGGTAGCCCTGGTCACCGTCTTTGCTTTCAAGGGCAAATACGGCACGGTTGTGCGATACGGACTCGATGTCCCAAAGCCTTTCGGCGAAACCGTCAGGCCCTCCGTGCAGTTGGTAACCCGGCCTGTTTTTGAGCAGGAAGATGTCTTTTCCGTCTAATACGAAATGCCCTCCCGCAATTCTGTTTGCGAACCGGCCCGGGATTTTTCCGGAACACGGGCCGTCCCCGATATAGCTTTCCTCGTCTTTATATCCGAGCACCACATCGTCCATTACCCCGTTTCGGTCGGGAACCACGATGGAGACGACACCGGCGCCTCTTGCAGTCAGCAGTACGGATGCCCCTTTTCTGTTTGTAAGATGTATCATAATCTGCCGGCCCCGTCACATATTACTACCGGATAGATTTTCGGGGCGAACCCGAATCTGTCACGGTATTTCCCGACAGACGTGTCGAGGAAGGATTCATAAATGTCATCCCTTACAAGGTTTATCGTACAGCCGCCGAATCCTCCGCCCATGACCCTCGAACCGGTAACACCGCATTCCAGTGCTATGGAATTAAGGAAGTCCAGCTCTTCACAGCTTACCTGATAAAGTCTGCTCATGCCCTCGTGGGTTTCGTACATTTTTCTGCCGACCGTCTCATAGTCCCCACTTTCCAGGGCGGAAGAGACCTCGAGTACGCGCCTTGTCTCTTCAATGACGTATTCGGTCCTCATATAGTCTTCTTCCGATACCTTCCCTTTCACTTCACCAAGCATGCCGGCAGATACGTCCCTCAGGTATTCCGTTCCGGGATGGCCTGAATCCCTTATGGCCCTGACGACATTCTCGCATGACGCCCTCCGCCGGTTGTAGGCTGAGGATGCCAGTTCGTGTTTTACGCATGAGTCCAGGAGGACGAGCCTGTAACCCTCGGGGTTGAACGGGAAATATCTGTATTCCATAGAGCGGCAGTCCAGGCGGATCAGGCTGCCGGCCTTTCCGAACAGGGATGCGAACTGGTCCATGATTCCGCATTGCACGCCGCAATAGTTGTGCTCTGTAGCCTGTCCTATGCGTGCCAGCCCGTAAAGGTCTATTCCCGTTTTGAAAATGTCGTTCAGTGCAAATGCGAATGCGCTTTCAAGAGCGGCCGAGGACGACATGCCAGCTCCAAGCGGTATGTCGCCGGCAAATGCGGCATCGAAACCTCCGAGGACCGCCCCCCTGAGCTTGATGATCTCGCGGCATACGCCGAATATGTACCTTGCCCATGCCGTCCGTGGGATGTCCTCTTCATTGAAACCGAATTCGCAGGCCTCTCCCATGTTTACGGAAAACACTCTGGCCCTGTTTCCGCCGTTGCGGCGTATTTCCACAACTATTTTCCTGTCTATTGCCCCGGGGAAGACGAAACTGCCGTTGTAGTCGGTATGCTCGCCTATAAGGTTTATCCTGCCGGATGAAGCATAGAAGTCTCCAGTGCCTCCGTATTGTTCCGAAAAGGATCTGTGTACCGTATCTTTCATATTCATTCTGTTTTTATTGTTGCCGTACAGCTTTCTATTCCGTCGGCAGCGGCTGTTATCTTTATCTCGCCGGGCGTCCCGTCGCTTCTTACTATCAGCGTCATCATGCCGTTGAATACGCTCATTTCCGGCTCCCGGAATGCCTCGAGACAGGTGGGGTCCCCGTTCGCTACGGCTTCGAAACTGCCGTTCCCGCTGACAGTCAGGCGTACTTTTCTTGAGTCTTTGGGGCAAAGGATGCCTGAGCTGTCTACTATCCTTACTGTTATGTATGCAAGTTCCCTGTCATCGGCACTTATGACGGTCCGGGCGGGTACGAGTTCTATGGAGTACGGGGCGGATGCGGTTTTTATTGTCTTTTCCGCGGCCGGCTGCCCGTCCCTGCCGTATGCTACGACCCTCAGTTCCCCCGGTTCGTATTGCACGCTGTCCCACATGAGCCTGAAACGGTGCATGGGGGAACTGCCGTTTTTCTCCCTTGTACCGAGACTGCGTCCGTTGAGGAACAGTTCGGCTTTCGGGTAGGAAGTGTAAACGAATACCGGTACGGTCAGACCCGTGCGTTCTTCCCAGTTCCAGTGGGGAAGGACATGCAGGGTAGGGCTGTCTTCGTTCCATACGCTCCTGTACAGGTAGAACCTGTCTTTCGGCAATGATGCCAGGTCTATTATGCCGAATACGGAACTGTGGCTGGGCCATGAATCGGTATCGTAGGGGGTAGGTTCGCCGAGATAGTCGAACCCGGTCCAGACGAACTGTCCCATTGCCCATACATTGTCTTCAGCCATTGCCAGGTCCTCATCGGGTATATTTGACCATCCGCAATATTCAACGTCGTATGAAGAGCTCTGATGGTCAGGGTGCCTGATGCTGTGCCCCTTTATGACCGGGAAATGGTAGGCGCCCCTGGAACTTACTGTCGAAACGGTCTCGCTGCCGAGTATCATTTTCTGGGGGAGCCTTTCATATCCTTCCTCATACCTGTGTACCCTGTAATTGAATCCCGGAATGTCGAACACGTCGCCGAAGCCGTTGGAAAGGATGGCGTCAATATGGTCCATGCCGCACGTTACGGGCCTTGTCGGGTCTTCCCTGTGGCAGATTCCCTGAAGGAATGCGGCGGTAGAGTCGCCTCCGGGCAGGGACTGGGAGGGGACTTCATTGCCTACGCTCCACATTACTACGGAAGGGCTGTTCCTGAAATGCCTTATCATGTTTACAAGGTCCTTTTCGGCCCATTCATCGAAAAACCGGTGGTATCCGTTAAGGCATTTGGCATCGTCCCATTCATCGAAGCTCTCTACTATGACCATGAATCCCATCTCGTCGCACAATTCCACGAACTCGGTCGAGGGCATGTTGTGGGATGTGCGGATTGCGTTGCAACCCATATCCTTGAGCATCGACAGCCGGTGGCGCATGGCGGATTTGTTGACTGCGGCGCCTAAAGGGCCCAGGTCGTGGTGCAGGCATACGCCCTTGAACTTTATGTTTTCCCCGTTCAGCCAGAAGCCGCTTCCGGGTCTTATTTCTATGGTTCTTACTCCGAATACGGTCGTATATGTGTCGCACAGCCGCTTTCGGGCTTCGACGTGCCTTCCTCGGGAAAGGGTGTGTTTCGGCCTGGCCTCTACGGTCGTGACAGCCTTGTAGAGATAGGGCCTGTCCGGGGACCACAGTTCGGGCTCGGGTATTTCTATGCTCTGTACCGCAACAAGCCGCCCTTCCTCTTTGCTGTAGGAGACAGTATCGTATTCCATGGTCGCGCAGAGAGGACTGCCGTCCATGCCGTATATTCCGGTATGCAGTATTATGCTTTCATTTGCATTTATCCCAGTGACTTCCGTTTCTATCTGTACCGAGGCGCGGTTTCCCGTAATCCCTGTCGTGACCCTTGTCCCCCAGACCGGGACATGCACCCTGTCTGTCTCTATAAGGTATACGTTTCTGTAAAGGCCGGCCCCGGGATACCAGCGCGATGACTGTCTGCGGTTTTCCAGCCTCACTTCAAGCGTATTGTCCTTCCCGTCCCCGTTTAGCAGGGACGTGACATTGCAGTAAAAGGAATTGTAGCCGTAGGGCCAGTATATTGCGGGCTTGCCGTTTACATAGACGCGGGCTTCGCTCATGGCCCCGTCGAAAAGCAGTACCGCCTGCCGGCCGTTCTCGATGTCGGCATCGAATGTTCTTCTGTAGACTCCCTTTCCAATGTATGGGAGTCCTCCTGTCCGCCCTGTCTTCACATCCGGGGCGGTCTCGAGGTTCTGGGTTACGGCAAGTGTCTGCAGATCGTTGTCCCTGTCGAAAGGGCCGTAGATGGCCCAGTCGTGGGGAATCCTTACGGTCTGCCATTCCGCAGTACTGTCATCGCATCTTGAAAACAGCCAGTCCTTGTCCAGCAGGACGGTTTTTCTCGGATTTTCGCTGCTGCGGGCAGGCGAGGCCATGGCTGATATAAGCAGCATTGCCGTATATAGGATTGTCCGTGTAGGTTTCATGCTCCAAAGATACGCACAAGCCGGCCCTGGGGCAAATTTATTTGATATGGCGGGATATTGCCGGAGAAATCCCGGGACCGATTGTACGCTGCATGCCTGGTACGGCTATGCCATGCCGTATATGAGGTATCCGGCTGCGCCTGAGGCCATGATTACATATATTGGGTTGACTTTGACCAAGATCGCTATAAACGCCCCGATAAACAGGATCCAGCTGAAGCTGTCTGTGAAATTATACGGGGTGATGAGGATTATTGCGGCTGCGGCTATCATTCCTATGGTTATGGGTCGCATTATTTTAAGAATGGAGGCGAAGTACCTGTTCTCCTTGAATTTTTCAAAAAGGATGCATATCCACAGGACAAGGATGTAGGATGGCAGCACCACGGCAAAAGTAGCCGTAAGGGAGCCCAGTATGCTTACGGCCGGACTCATTCCCATAGCATGCGGGACGGAATAGCCGATGTATGTGGCGCTGTTTATTCCTATCGGTCCCGGCGACATCTGCGAGATGGCCACTATGTCAGTGAATTCTTCTGGTGTGAGCCATTGGTGGACGGTCACCACCTGATTCTGTATAAGGGACAGCATGGCGTATCCGCCGCCGAATGTAAAGGCGCCTATTATGAAGAACGTGTAGAAAAGCTCGAGGAAAATCATTTGTCAGCCTCCTTTCTTCTGTTGGCGGCAGCTATTGCTATGCCGGCCGCTATCGCTGCTATAATGATCCATACGGGCGATATCCCGAGAAACGCTATCAGGACTGCGGCCGCTACGGCTACCGTGCCTGTAATCCAGTTCAATTTGTTTTTAACGGCCATGCGTATTACGGGTGCGGCTATGAGGGCGACGACAGCCGGGCGGATGCCTCTGAATACGGCCTGTACGGCCTCGTTGTCCTTGAATGTGGTAAAGACGGCCGCGACCAGCAGTATTATGATGAACGGCGGCATCACGCTTCCGACTGTAGCGACTATGCTGCCTTTGATACCTGCGATTTTATGACCTACAAAAATAGAGACGTTGACGGCTATCAGTCCCGGCGCCGACTGGGCTATGGAGATTATATCTATGAAATCTTCGTCGGACATCCATTTGTTTTTATAGACTATTTCCCTCTCTATCAGTGGTATCATGGCCACGCCCCCTCCTATGGTGAAAGCGCCTATCTTGGCGAATATGTAGAACAGTTTCCAATACATGGCGCAAAGATTAAGAAAAAATCGAAAAATTATGCAGAAAAATTTGTCGGAATAAAAAAAGTGGTTACCTTTGCAGCCCGTTTGAGAAAAACAGGAATAGAAGATAGTTCTTTGATAGCATTGTACGAGTGAAAAAGGTAGAGGTTACAAGTAACCTCGTCAATAGACGAATTCGGTCAGGTCGAGCTAAGAATGTAAAGAATATACAATGAAGAGTTTGATCCTGGCTCAGGATGAACGCTAGCGGCAGGCTTAACACATGCAAGTCGAGGGGCATCGCGTTTTGTAGCAATACAGGATGGCGGCGACCGGCGCAAGGGTGCGTAACGCGTGAGCAACATGCCCGTGTCACGGGGATAACCCGGAGAAATCCGGCCTAATACCCGATGGTTTCCTAAGATGGCATCATTATAGGAATAAAGATTTATCGGACACGGATTGGCTCGCGTGACATTAGCTAGTCGGTGGGGTAACGGCCCACCGAGGCGACGATGTCTAGGGGAACTGAGAGGTTGGTCCCCCACACTGGAACTGAGACACGGTCCAGACTCCTACGGGAGGCAGCAGTG
>DVLA01000027.1 GCA_018715745.1 Candidatus Coprenecus stercoripullorum | reverse complement strand
GCCGCCGTTGTGCAGGGAAACCCATGTCGCTCCGCGGAAGGAGTCTCCTATAACGTTCTGGACAGCCATGTCAGCCGTGAACTGCGAGCCGTCGTATATGTTGGATGTCTCCCTGTACGGGGAGTCGGTGCCGGATACGTCATGATGGTCGCGCCCGAGTACGATAGGGGCGGAGATGCGTCCTTCCCTTATGGCCTTGTTCATTGCCAGGGCTATCTTTATCCTGCCTTCGGCATCCGCATAAAGGATGCGCGCCTGCGACCCTACGACAAGTTTGTTGCGCGAAGCTTCATGAATCCAGTGTATATTGTCTTCAAGCTGTCCTTTTATCTCGGCGGGGGCGGTAAGGGCTATCTCCCTGAGTACGTCCTCAGCCAGACGGTCTGTCTGTTCGAGGTCCTCCGGCCTGGATGAAGTGCATACCCAGCGGTAGGGGCCGAAACCGTAGTCGAAAAACAGGGGACCCATTATATCCTGGACATAGGAGGGATAACGGAATCCGCCCCTGTCGTTCAGGATGTCCGCCTTGGCCCTTGATGCTTCAAGCAGGAAGGCGTTCCCGTAGTCGAAAAAGTACATGCCTTTTTCCGTCAGCCTGTTGATTGCGGCGACATGCCTTCTCAGGGACTTCTGTACCTCTCTTTTGAATTTTTCCGGTTCGGAGGCCATCATCTCGTTGGATTCTTCAAAAGAATATCCGACGGGATAGTAACCGCCGGCCCAGGGATTGTGAAGGGAGGTCTGGTCGGAACCGAGGTCTACATCCACTCCGCGTTTTACGAGGCGTTCCCACAAGTCGACAATATTGCCCTGATATGCCAATGAAACAGCCTCCTTATTTTCCCTTGCTTTCAGAGCCCTGTCAATCAGAGGGTCCAGCTCCGTATATACTTCGTCGACCCACCCCTGGGAGTAACGGGTCTTTATGGCTTTAGGGTTTATCTCGGCTATTATGCCTACCACACCTGCTATTACGGCGGCCTTGGGCTGGGCTCCTGACATTCCGCCGAGGCCGGAGCTTACGAAAATCTTGCCCCTGTTCTCGCAGCCAGGCCTTGTATGCATTCTGGCAGCATTGAGAATCGTTATAGTAGTACCGTGTACTATGCCTTGCGGGCCGATATACATGAATGAACCGGCTGTCATCTGGCCGTATTGCGATACGCCGAGCGCGTTGAATTTCTCCCAATGGTCCTTGGAAGAATAGTTGGGTATTACCATACCGTTGGTTATCACCAGTCTTGGTGCATCCTTATGCGATGGGAAAAGTCCGAGAGGATGTCCGGAATAAAGTACGAGCGTCTGCTCGTCCGTCATCTCCGAAAGATATTTCATTGTAAGGCGGTACTGGGCCCAGTTCTGGAAGGCCGCACCGTTTCCGCCGTATACTATAAGTTCATGTGGATGCTGGGCTACCGCTATGTCCAGATTGTTGGAAATCATAAGCATGATGGCGGCAGCCTGGCGGCTTTTATGAGGGAATTCGTCAATCTGCCTGGCATATATCTTATAATCGGGTCTGAGCCTGTACATATATATGCGTCCGTAAGTTTCCAGCTCTTCCTTAAATTCCGGTATCAGCTCGGCATGGTGTTTCGGAGGGAAATACCTCAATGCATTCTTCAATGCAAGTTTCTTTTCCTCCGCCGTAAGTATCTGTTTGCGGTGGGGAGCATGATTTACCGTAGGATCAAAGGGTTTGGGAGCGGGCAGCTCGTCAGGAATCCCTTCGGTGATTGCTTTCTGAAAATCTGTCATATCCTTGTTTTTTCTTAACCTGCAAAATTAGCAAATTATGTTGAAAATCAAATCCTGTGGCAGCATAAAAAAACGGCCTGGATAGATGCTATCCGGCCGTTTCCGTATTTATATAAAAAATCCGATTATTCCTCGTTCAGACGAAGGTGCTGTACGTATATGGCTTTCTTTATTTCGTTTCTCCTTTTTACAGAGGGTTTCTCAAATGCCTTGCGGTTGCGCAGCTCACGTACTATACCCGTTTTTTCGAATTTGCGCTTGAATTTCTTCAACGACTTCTCAATATTTTCGCCTTCCTTTATAGGTACTATAATCATTCTTTTACCACCTCCTTTTGTTTCGGGCTGCAAAGATAAATATATTTATTAGATTTGCAATACAGAGTATGCAGAATGTGATAAAAGATTTTATGTGTTATCTCCGCGGGGAACGCAGATATTCGGAAAGGACATGTGAACTGTATCACAGTGCCATAACCTCTTTTCTGCATTACGCCTATCCGGAGAAGGAAGGGCAGGGCGGCATTGACGCCGGGCCTGTGGACGGGGAGATATTGTCCGTTCTGACTTATAATATGATAAGGGGGTATACGGCGGATTCCGTAAAGCGCGGCCTGAACCCGAGGACTGTCAATCTCCATCTGTCTGCCCTGAGCGCATTCTGCTCCTTTCTGACAAGGCGCGGAATTATGACGGACAATCCGGTCAGGCTGCTTTCCCGTCCCAAAGAGGGAAGGCGCCTGCCTGATTTCTACACGCAGGCTGCCCTTGAGCGCTTTTTCGATTCTTACGGACTTGACGGGACAGGCAGGAAAACATCGTCGCTCCCTTTCCATACCTACAGAAACCTCATGCTTCTGTTTCTGCTGTATGTCACCGGAATGAGGCGTTCAGAGGCGGTATCGTTGCGCCGGGACAATTTCGATATATATCGTAACATGTTCGTTGTTAGAGGAAAAGGAGATAAAGAAAGGGAAATCCCAGTACCCGGTGCCGTATGTAAGGAAATTTTATTATATTTGAAGAGAATTAAGGAAGAGTTTCCGGATTCGGAAGATTACTTTTTCCTCACCGATGCAGGGAAGAAACTGTATCCCGCATTTGTCAACGAGGCTGTGCATGAGGAGCTCGACGGGGTGGAAGGTTTTACAGGAAAGAAATCGCCTCACGTATTGAGACACTCCCTTGCCACGCACCTTCTGAACAACGGGGCTGACCTTAATTCAATCAAAGAGATTCTGGGCCATACCTCGCTCTCTACGACGCAGGTCTATACCCACAATACCTTTGAAAAGCTGAAAAACACTTATTTAACCGCTCATCCCAGAGCAAAAAACGGAGGTAAAAATGGAAATTAATGTTCAATCGGTCAAATTCGATGCCGACCAGAAGCTTCTCGATTTCATCGACAAGAAAGTGGGAAAACTGTCAAGATTCTTTGACAATATCGTCAGTACCGATGTAGTGCTTACCCTTCAGCCGGATCATAAGAAAAGCGTCAAAGTCCGGCTTGGCATTCCGGGAGACGATATTATCATAGAACGTACGGCTGATACATTTGAAGACGCGGTTGTCGACTGCGTGGGCGTCATGCAAGACCAGATAGTGAAAATCAAGGAAAAACGCTTCGGCAAATAGGCGGAACAATATAACAAGGAAAGAAGCCGGAAGGATATCAGCGACATCCTTCCGGCTTCCCTTATTTATTGCAGGACTCCTTAATCCCTGTAAAGGGTCAGAGTACCCATGTCCATAGGCATGACTACTGTTATGCTGCCGTTACCCCTGTTGAGGGTAGCATGCGTATTGCCGAATGTGATACCCAGATCTTCCAAAGGATAGGAATTATCGTTTTCGTCATAATAAGTCCCGCCTTTCGCTGTCATCTCGGCGCGGCCTGTATTTACATCGTAGGTGTAGCTGTACTCGAACTGAAGACCGAGAGTTTCTTCGCTTCCGGCCTCACTGTAAGCCAAGGTTATCAGGGCAAAGTCGTCGTAGAAACTCAGTAACACAGCGGCAGATGCTTCATCGTTTGCATCGGCTTCGGACCATGCAGTGTCGACGAGCGAAGGAAGGAACGGTTCTTCTTCTTTCTGGCAGGAAGCCAGAGACGCAATCATCAGGAATGATGCGATAACATAAATGAACTTTTTCATAAAAATTTAAATTTAAAGTTTGGGCTGCAAATATACCTCTTTTTCCGGACCCTCCAACTT
>DVLA01000026.1 GCA_018715745.1 Candidatus Coprenecus stercoripullorum | reverse complement strand
AGTTGCATCCGTATTCGTACCAGCCATACTGTGCATTGCGGCAATCACATTCCTTGTATGGGCCATAGCCGACCCTGCGGAAGGAATTGCCAGAGGTCTCCTTGCAATGGTTACCGTACTTGTAATCGCATGCCCGTGCGCCCTGGGGCTGGCAACGCCTACGGCAGTTACGGTCGGGATGGGCAAGGGGGCTTCATGCGGGATTCTGATAAAGGACGCGGAGAGCCTTGAGACAGCAAGGAAAGTGGACACGGTTATCCTCGACAAGACAGGAACGCTCACCGCCGGCAGGCCAGAGGTGACGGAAATGATATGGTTCAGAACCTGTTCCGAGTATAAAGACATCCTATACGCGATAGAATCAAGATCAGAGCATCCCTTGGCCGAAGCAATTACCGATTATCTCGGAAGCCGTGCGGCAACAGATGCGGATGCCTTCGAAAGTATCCCCGGCAGGGGAATAAAAGGGAAAATATCAGGAAAGGCCTATTTCGCAGGGAATATCAGGCTGCTGGAAGAAAACGGCATAGTCCCGGAAC
The DNA here is from genome assembly GCA_018715745.1 of Candidatus Coprenecus stercoripullorum. Classification (GTDB taxonomy): domain Bacteria; phylum Bacteroidota; class Bacteroidia; order Bacteroidales; family UBA932; genus Coprenecus; species Coprenecus stercoripullorum. The sequence continues at coordinate 7,315 of DVLA01000026.1, read as the reverse complement.
GCGAAATCATGGAAAAGGCCGGTACGCTGTATTCAAAATCACTGACTGTAATATGGTTTGCGGATGAGGACGGTCCTATTGCCGTAGCAGCCGTCGCCGACAGGATAAAGGGCACATCGCATGCCGCTGTAGCGTCCTTGAAAAAAATGGGCATGGACATATACATGCTTACAGGGGACAATGAAGAATCCGCAAGAAAGGCGGCTGCCGAATGCGGCATAGACCATTATGTCTCGGGAATGCTTCCGGGGGACAAGGCTGCATTCATAAAGGAACTCCAGAGCAAAGGGCATTGCGTAGCCATGGCGGGAGACGGGATAAACGACAGTGCCGCCCTGGCCCAGGCAGATTTGAGCATAGCCATGGGGCAAGGCAGCGACATAGCGATGGACACCGCAAATGTAACCATCCTCTCTTCCGACCTGAACAAGATAGAACAGATGATCAGGCTGTCCGCCATGACTGTAAGGACAATCCGTGAAAATCTGTTCTGGGCCTTTATCTATAACATTATCGCCGTACCAATAGCCGCCGGTATCCTGTACCCGATAAACGGGTTCATGCTCAACCCCATGATTGGAGGGGCGGCCATGGCTATGAGCAGCGTAAGTGTTGTTACCAACAGCCTGAGGCTTAAAAGAAAGAAACTGGACAAACCATCAAATGCAACAAATATGGAGACAACGGAAAAGAAACCTGCTGTAAAAGATTACAGAATCGAAGGGATGCACTGCGACCACTGCCGTGCAAGCGTAGAAAAGGCATTGAATTCCATTGAGGGCGTACAGGCCTCTGTAACGCTTAACCCTCCTGTCGCCAGAATAAGGTTCACCGGAGAAGAAACGGATATTGCGGCAATGCAGGCCGTCCTGAGCGACAAGGCAGGCGACTTCAGAATCATGAAGATGTAAACCGGGGGCAGGCTAACGTCTTCCCCTGGCTTTCAAGGTATTTTTCATCAGGGAGACTATCGTCATCGGCCCTACCCCTCCGGGCACCGGAGTGATATATGAGCATTTGGGGGCTACCGAGTCGAATTCCACATCCCCCACGATTCTATATCCCTTGTCATTATCGGCAGGTACACGTGTAATGCCAACGTCTATTACCACGGCCCCTTCCTTTACCATATCACCCTTGAGAAATTCCGGAACGCCGAGCGCAGCCACGATTATATCCGCCTTCCTGGTATGCCCTGCTATATCCACTGTCCTGCTGTGGCACATGGTGACAGTACAGTCTCCGGGATAAGCCTTGCGTGACAGCAGGTTCGCCATCGGACGCCCTACGATGTTACTGCGCCCGAGCACAACGCAATGCTTGCCCGATGTCTCTATACCGTAGTGCTCCAGCAGCAGCATTATGCCGTACGGTGTAGCACTCACGAAAGAATCTTCACCAAGGCACATCCTCCCTACGTTGACAGGATGGAAACCGTCCACATCCTTGTCCGGGGAAACTGCATTGATGATTTTGTTCTCATCTATATGACCGGGAAGCGGCAACTGAATAATGAAGCCGTCCACACCGTCATCGGCATTGAGCCTTTCGACTTCGGAAATAAGGTCAGCCTGGGAAATACTCTCCGGATAACGGAGTATGGTGGACTTGAAGCCGACAGCCGCACACGCCCTCTCCTTATTTTCGACATAGGTCCTGCTGGCCCCGTTGTCACCTACGAGCAAGGCTACAAGATGGGGCGGCCTCTCTCCCGAGGCGACCATTCCGCTTACCTGTTCTGCAATCTGTTTCTTGATGGCTTCCGCCGTTTCTTTTCCGTTAAGCAATATCATGGTTCCTGTATCGTTTTATCATTTACCGCGATTCCTATTTTCTGCGTCCCTTTTTCACCATTCCCCTCATGCCTCCTGAGGCGACCGTCTTCATCACTTTGCGTGTCCCTTCAAACTGCTTAAGAAGCCTGTTGACATCGGCAACCGCAGTACCGCTGCCCGAAGCTATCCTGCTGCGGCGGCTCCCGTTTATAATCCCAGGGTTTTCCCTCTCCTCGGGAGTCATGGAAAGTATTATGGCCTCCACACTCTTAAAGGAGTTATTATCAATATCCACATCCTTAATCGCCTTTCCCACCCCCGGTATCATGGATGCCAGATCCTTAATGTTACCCATCTTCTTTATCTGCTGGATCTGCTGATAGAAATCCCAAAGATTGAACTGATTCCTTGCCAGCTTCTTGGCGATTTTCCTGGCCTCCTGCTCGTCATACTGTTCCTGTGCCTTTTCCACAAGTGACACTACATCACCCATGCCGAGAATCCTGTCGGCAATGCGCTCGGGATGGAAAACATCCAGGGTCTCCATCTTCTCGCCGGAACTTATGAATTTTATCGGCTTGTTTACCACAGCCTTTACAGACAGGGCCGCACCTCCGCGGGTATCCCCGTCCATCTTGGTAAGCACGACGCCGTCAAAATCTATCCTGTCATTGAAAGCCTTTGCCGTCACTACAGCGTCCTGCCCCGTCATTGCATCCACTACGAAAAGGGTTTCCGTAGGGTTAAGGGCTTTCTTTACCGCCTCTATCTCATCCATCATCGCCTCGTCCACGGCCAGACGCCCGGCAGTATCGACGATAACGAGAGAATAGCCTTCCCTGCGTGCAGCCGCCACAGCATCCCTGGCTATCTTCACAGGGTCATTCACCCCTTCTTCAGTATATACAGGGACCTGTATCTGTCCGCCGAGCACTTTCAACTGCTCTATGGCCGCCGGCCTGTACACGTCTCCAGCCACAAGCATGACCTGCTGTCCCTTTTTGCTCTTGCAATACAGGGCCAGTTTTCCGCAGAAAGTGGTTTTACCGGATCCCTGAAGCCCCGATACGAGCACTATGCCCGGACTTCCCTTGATATTTATATCCGAAGCCGAGCTGCCCATCAGTTCAGCCAGTTCGTCATGGACAATCTTTATCATCATCTGGTCCGGACGTACGGCGGTAAGCACATTCCGGCCTATCGCCTTTCGCTTGACCTCGTCGCAGAATGTCTTGGCCAGCTTATAACTGACGTCCGCATCCAGAAGCGCCCTCCTCACCTCCTTGAGCGTTTCGGCTACATTTATCTCCGTTATCCTGCCCTGCCCCTTGATTATCTTGAACGACCGCTCTAATTTCTCGGTTAAATTCTCAAACATATAGGAATCCTGTATTTATAAAACAAGACGCAAATTTATTAAAATTTGATTATAACTGTCGTTAATTTTCTAATTTTGCAGAACTATACAAAAATACATAAACATGGAAAGAGGACCGATATCAAAATTCATTACACACCATTACCGCCATTTCAATTCCGCGACCCTCGTCGATGCCGCCAGGGCTTACAGCGACCTGATTGACCGCGGAGGGAAAATGATGCTCGCCATGGCCGGGGCCATGAGTACGGCCGAACTCGGCATATCGCTGGCCGAAATGATCCGTCAGGGCAAATTCTCCATCGTATCCTGCTCTGCCAACAATCTGGAAGAAGATATAATGAACCTCGTTGCGCACTCGCACTACAAGAGAGTGCCGAACTACCGCGACCTGACACCCGAACAGGAACACGAGCTTCTCGAAAACCACATGAACAGGGTAACCGACACATGTATTCCTGAAGAAGAAGCGTTCAGAAGGCTTGAGCACCATCTGGTGGAAGTATGGAACGACATGAAGGCCAAAGGAGAAAGGCTCTTTCCCTGGGAGGTCATATACAGGCTTCTGCGAAGCGGCGTCCTCGAGCAGTATTACGAAATAGACCCTAAGGACAGCTGGGTTCTTGCCGCATGCGAAAAGAACATACCCATCGTAGTACCTGCATGGGAAGACTGTACAACAGCAAACATATTTACGGCTCACTGCATAAGGGGGGAATTTGACACCAACATGATAAAGAACGGTATAGAAACCATGATTTTCCTTACCGAGTGGTATCGCGCCAACTCTGGAGGCGCAGGAGTCGGGTTCTTCCAGATCGGAGGCGGCACAGCAGGCGACTTCCCTATTTGCGTAGTTCCGATGATGGCCCAGGACCTGGAATGGAAAGATGTACCGCTATGGTCGTATTTCTGCCAGATATCAGACTCGACCACCTCATACGGTTCATACTCCGGAGCTGTTCCGAACGAGAAGATCACATGGGGGAAACTCTCCAAGGACACTCCCCGCTTCATAGTAGAGTCTGACGCAACGATTGTGGCCCCGCTGATTTTCGCATACGTTCTCGGCTGGTAAAGGGATTGGCTGTCATAGACAAAATACTTATACTGAAATTCATCAAGTTCGGGATCGTAGGGTTCTCGGGCATGATAGTCGATTTCGGAGTGACATACCTGCTGAAGGAGAAAGCCGGACTTAACAAGTTCCTTTCGAATTCGGCAGGTTTTGTCCTTGCCGCTACCAACAATTATATATGGAACCGCCTGTGGACATTCCACAGCACCTCACAGGACATTCCGGTCGAATACCTGTCATTTTTCACGATTTCCCTTATCGGGCTGGGGATAAACAACCTGACAATATATATCCTGGCAGACAGGCTCAAATGGAACTTCTACGTATCCAAGATATTCGCCACGGCTATCGTCATGCTGTGGAACTTCTCGATGAACCTGCTGTTCACATTCGGATAGCGCCTTCCTATTCAGGCTGATGTTCTTTCCTGAGCAGGTCCAGGACCGTCTTGACGGGATTGAATGTAATAAGGGGGACTTCCACAAATACCGTATTCCAGTTGCTCATGGCACCGTTCCACAGTCCGGGCAGTTCCTGCGCCTTCAAGGGCCTTCCCTGATAGGTTTTGGTACTTATAAACCCCGTATCCGGGTCCACGTAGCGTGCAAGGTCCATCTTCCTGCCCCTGTAGTCAATAAAGGAACAGACAATATCCACGGGGTTGAAATGGGTTGAGCCCTGCATCATCCGCATGACCTCAAGGCTGTCGGGATTGAGTTGCGCGCTTTCGAGTATCTGGCAGGATGTGGCGCCGTCACTGTCCCTGACTATATATGGCCCTCCACCCGGCTCGCCTTCATTGCGGACCATTCCGCAAACCCTTACCGGACGGTTGAGCTTCGCATGGAGATAGCGCGGATAGATGGCCTCGGGAACATTCGGCAGGACTATGCACAACTCCCTTTCCATAAACTCCCTTATCTCCGCAAGCAATTGCGGATTATCCCTGCGTTCCTGCATCACTATGTCCAGGTCCAGCAGGTAATCAAATATCTTCTGCCTCACAGCCAGAAGCTTTCCGGCCAGGATCTTCTTCCACTTTACGGTATCGTCCAGAAACCTCTGGTGCGCCACATTGTCAATATTTTTCAAGAATACGACCTCAGCGTCCAGCGAATTCAGGTTCGGCAACAGGGCTCCGTGACCGCCGGGACGGTAAAGGGGCTTGCCGTCCTCTTTCAGGAAAGGGGTGTTGTCTTCATTAACGGCGATAATATCGGTAGAAGGGTCCTGCACGCTGAATGACACATTGAAGCGGCAGCCGAAACGTTTCCCGTACCTGTCGGCCGTTTCCTCAAGAATTTTTTCAAAACCCGCCAGGTGCGAAGGGGTTACCGTAAAATGAAGATATACGCATCCGTCTTTCCTCCTGGCATACAGCGCGCCTTCGACAAGATGCTCTTCAAAAGCGGTCCTCAGCTCGGTGCCGGAAACACCGCAGTCAGAAGCATAACGGTGAAAAAGCACCTGGCCCTTGGGCTTTTCCCCATAATCAAGCCCTTCCTTCCCCGAAGCCGAACGCCCGTGGCCTATAACATAGTCGATAATCCCGAAATCAGACAGACCTGCAAAATCCTCCGGGGAATAAAATGCGAACCTGTCCGCATTGTCCACAAAACACCGGGCCTTTGAACCTGCCTCCAGGGATTTGCCGGAAGCAAGGGCATCCCTTCCCTCGAAAAGATCCTTGAACATGCGCGAAGCGGCTCCGGATGCGGGCACAAATTTGGTCACCGTCCCGGAAAAAGCCTCATAAGCGTCTATTGCATCCCGGATTTCCGAATCATCCATCCTTTGTATGCCCCTTCCGACGGTTGCGGCGGCCTGAACATCCGGATACGGGAAACCTCTTCTGTAATTTTCGATAAACCTGTCCATACGCCCTTACCGCCTATTCGAATACGATTTCAGACCATGTCAGCGGATTGCCATTGGCATCGGCAGCCCACTGTGTTTCCGAAAGGGCTGCAGGTTCGGCCGAGCCAGTACTGAAATGCTTGTCCGAATTCAGGGTCAGCCGGCATGAATACGTTTCGAAATTGAAAAGATAATAGCCAAGCATGGGGAAAGTCTCTATCGTCATATTCCCGGCCGCCGTAATTGAGAGTTCCTTAAGGGAATTACAGCCGTCAAGCATGGCATAGCCGAAGTTCAGGGCATTGGGAAGGGTCAGCGACTTCACACCGGAACTGGCAAAAGCGTAAGTGTAAACCGCCACCGCTGCAGGAAAGACCGCCTCTTCCAGTGCCGTGCAATACATGAATGCAAAGCCCCCAAGTCCGGTCGCACCGGGGGCCTTTACTGATGCAAGGGCCTTGCACGATGTAAAGGCATAGGCGCCTATGGCCTCCATGCCGTCAGGCAGGATAACCTCGCGAAGTGCCGGATACGGATTTTCCACCCCGTCACTCGCCAATCCGTAAAAGGCATAAGACGGAAGGCCGTATACCCCGTCCGGTGCAGGCTGATAGGTAGTATTGTCGATAAGCCCGTCGATATCGACCTCTGGCCACCCCGTGACTTCCGACAAGTCTATTATCTCGACATCAGTATTATAAAACGGATTCTCATTCCATATCTGGTTCATTACCGATGCATCCGCAGGTATGCCCGTGCTGGAGAAGTCACCTATAAGCCTTATCCCGGTGTTTCCCCCCTCAAGAGCCTCCGAAATGGCGGCACGTACCTCGTCGGCCGACATCCCGGCCATATCAATTTCATACAGATTATCCGGCTCGGGTTCCGGCTCCTGCCCGCCTTCAATGACAGTAACCGCACAGACTGCGCTCCTGTCTCCCGACATTGCCGTCACGTTGGCCTCACCGGCGGCCACGGCTGTTACCAGCCCCTCGGAAGTAACAGTCGCCACACTGTTGTTGTCGCAGGACCACTTCACCCCGGCCGATGCGGCCTCAGGGGGAAGTACCGTTACATTAAGCCGGCAGCTTTCCCCTGCATTAAGGGTCAGCGATTCCGGTTCCACTATCACTTCCTCTACAGGAGGATCCATGTCCTTGCCGTCGTCCTTGCCGCAACCCGCGGCTGCCATAAGGGCTGTCTCTTATACACATCTGACGCTGCCGA
>DVLA01000025.1 GCA_018715745.1 Candidatus Coprenecus stercoripullorum | reverse complement strand
GGACAGGGTATTCCCCGCCACCATCGAGATAGTCTATCCGACGGTGGACCCGGCATCGCATACATTTACCGTCAAACTCAGGATACCGAATGCCTCGGAGGCCATCCGCCCCGGCATGTACGTACATACCGTACTCGATTTGGGAACAACCGAGGCGCTGGTAGTGCCCTACCAGTCTGTCCTGAGGCTTATAGGCTCGAATAACAGGTATGTTTTCGTCGATGACGGCGGCGTGGCCAAAAGGGTTTTCGTGCAGCCCGGTGTCCGTCATGACCAGATGATAGAGATTACAAGCGAGGAACTCAGGCCCGGGGACATGATTGTGACGCTCGGCCAGGCCAAACTTGTGGACGGAGTTAAGTTGAACGTGGTAAAATAAGGCAGGATGAGTATTTACAAGTCAGCGATCAACAAGCCGGTAACGACTCTGCTGGTCTTCGTGGCAATAATAGTGATAGGCGTATTCTCGTTCCTGAGGCTCCCTATCGACCAGTTCCCGGAGATGGATCCCCCGTACATATCGGTGCTTACGGTTTATCCCGGGGCGAGTGCAAGCGAGATCGAGACCAATGTCACCAAGATTATCGAGAACAACCTCAACTCGGTGGACTATCTCAAGGAGATTACTTCCACTACCAAGGACAATATCTCAGTCGTGCTTCTCGAACTGGAGTGGGGTACCAATCTGGATGAGATAATCAACGATGTCCGTTCCTATATAGACATGGTCAAGGACGAGCTTCCTGACGGGTGTACGAATCCCTTCATATTCAAGTTCAGTTCCAGCTCCATGCCTATTCTGCAGTATTCCATAACTGCGGACGAGAGCTATCCGGGACTGGACAAGATGCTCAACGACGAGATTATACCGCAGTTGAGCATGGTGAACGGTATAGGGAACCTGACTCTTTCCGGTTCGCCGGAGCGCTATGTTTATGTTGACATAGACCAGCAGAAACTGGATGCCTACGGCATTCCACTGGAGACGGTAGGGAACGCCATTGCCTCCAACAACCTCAACCTTTCTTCGGGGACGGTGAAGATGCACAAGGAGCAGTATCAGCTGGAAGTGCGCAGCGAATATATCGAGAGTTCCGAGATAAACGATATTGTAGTGACAGTAACGCCTGACGGCAGGCAGGTGTTCGTCAGGGACATAGCCTCAGTGAGGGATACGATAAAGGACCTGACTCTCGATGAGAAGACCAACGGCAGGGAAAGTGTGCGCCTTATGGTGACAAAGCAGACAGGGGCGAATACCGTGCAGATTTGCAGCGACCTGAAGGAGGAGATGGCCAAGATACAGAAGAATCTGCCCAACGACATAAAAATCGAGGTGATATACGATTCTTCGGAGGATATTGTCAATTCCATCAACTCATTGGAGGAGTCTATCCTGTATGCGCTGCTGTTTGTGGTGCTTGTCGTGCTTTTCTTCCTCGGGGAATGGCGCTCGACCCTGATAATTTCCCTTACGATACCCATCTCCCTGATAGTAGCGTTCATCTATCTGCTGCTGACAGGCAGTTCGCTGAATATCATTTCCCTCAGTTCGCTTACTGTGGCCATCGGGATGGTCGTGGACGATGCTATAGTCGTACTTGAAAATATTACGAAGCATATAGAGAGGGGTTCGAGCCCGCGCGAGGCATCCATTTACGCGACGAACGAGGTGTGGGTATCGGTAATAGCCACGACACTGGTTATAGTAGTCGTTTTCGTTCCGCTTACCATGCTTACCGGCATGGCCGGAATTATGTTCAAGGAGTTGGGATGGCTGGTGACCATAATGGTATGCACCTCGACGGTAGTGGCCATTTCCCTTACGCCCATGTTGTGCTCCAAACTGCTTAAAGCCAGGAAAGTAAGAATAAACGAGCGCGGACAGATAGAGAATGTCCCTCCGAAAAGGAACTGGTATCAGAAGTATGTCGTGGGCCTTCTCGACAGGCTGGACAAGTGGTACGCCAAGGCATTGAGATATTGCCTGAGGCATAAGAGATGGACGGTGCTGGCCATGTTCCTGTTCTTCGTTCTTTCCATTCTGCCTTTCGTTATGGGAAAGATAGGGACCGATTTCATGCAGCAGACCGACAACGGCAGAATCTCGGTGAGCGTGGAGCTGGCAACGGGCAACAGGATAGAGGAGACTATGAAGACGGCCAGGTATATCGAGAGCCGTTTCTATGAACTTGCCCCCGAAATCAGGCTGATTTCTACTTCGGCCGGTACTACGGACGATGACGGTGTGTCCGCCATGTTCTCTACCACGATGAACAATACCATATCCATGACAGTGGTGTGCAGCAAGAAAAACGAGAGGGAACGCTCCATATTCGAAATAGCCGAAGTGCTTCGCCGGGAACTTGCCACATATCCCGAAATAATAGACTACCAGTGCGCTGTTTCCAGCGGTGTGGGCGGAATGTCCTCATCTACGGTGGATATAGAGATATACGGATATGATTTCGACCAGACGAATGCCTTTGCCCAGGATGTGAGGGCGGCCGTGAGGGACAATGTGCCGGGAGCCCGCGACATTGATATCAGCCGCGATACGGACAGGCCCGAGATAAAGCTGAATCTGGACAAGGAGAAGCTCGCTTACCACGGCTTGTCTACGGCAACGGTTTCCACATACGTGAGAAACAGGGTCAACGGCATGGCAGCCGGTTATCTTAAGGAAGACGGCGACGAATATGATATAGTTGTCCGCCTGCAGGAGGATGACCGTAACTCGATTACGGATATTCAGGACATGACTGTACCTACGCCTGCGGGGGCCATGGTCAAGCTCGGGGAGCTCGGGACGGTCGAGGAATACTGGGCGCCGCCCACAATCGAGCGCAAGAGCCGCCAGAGGATCGTTACCGTCTCGGTTACTCCTTATGAGACATCGCTCGGGGAGCTTGCTGAAAATATTGAGAAGACGGTCGACAGGATGGGCGTACCTTCAGGTATTACGGTCCGGCTTGCGGGTGATTATGAAGACCAGCAGGATACATTCGGAGACCTGTTTATGCTCCTGGCGCTGATAGTCCTGCTGATATATATCGTACTGGCTTCCCAGTTCGAGTCTTTCGTAAAGCCGGTGATGATAATGACGGCCGTGCCTTTCGCCCTTTCCGGCGTGGTGCTTGCCCTGTGGATTACCGGTACTACGCTGGATATGATCGGTGCCCTGGGCTTTATTATGCTTGTGGGTATTGCGACCAAGAACGCAATCGTACTGGTGGACTATACCAACCTGATGCGCGACAGGGGTTACGAGCTTAACGAGGCTATCGCCCTTTCGGGTGCGTCGCGTCTGCGTCCCGTCCTCATGACCGCCATAACCACATTCCTCGGAATGCTGCCTATGGCACTGAGCCAGGGCGAAGGTTCGGAGATGTGGAAGCCGATGGGAATCGTGGTGATAGGTGGTTTGCTGGTATCTACGGTGGTCACCCTGATTGTGGTGCCCGTATTCTATGCGATACTTTCCCGTCACGGGGAACGCAACAAGGATGCCAGGACAAGGGCGCAGTTCATTTTCATGCAGCTTTCCCCTAACCCTGAAGGGGACGACCCGCAGACCGGGGAGGATAATAATCACAAATCAATTCAATAATAGGATATGAAATGCGTATTTATAGTATATAACCAGGCTAATACGGAAAGAGTGGAGTACATGCTCGATGTCTTGAACATAAGAGGGTTTACATTTTTCGAGCAGGTACAGGGAAGGGGCTCGACCGACGGGGAGCCCCGCCGGGGCACCCATACATGGCCCGAGATGAATTCGGCAATGATGACGGTCGTGGACGACGACAGAGTCGATGAGTTGCTGCAAACGGTAAGGAAACTGGATAACAGGAACAAGGAAGTGGGAGTGAGGGCTTTTGTCTGGAATATTGAACGGACAGTCTGAATTTCCCTTATCTTTGCGCCCATGGAAAGCATAAAGGAAATTTTCAAGATAGGGAAAGGGCCTTCGAGCAGTCATACCATGGGGCCGAAGAAAGCGGCGGAGATGTTCAGGGATACGTGTCCCGGGGCGTCTTCGTTTGTTGTGACCCTGTACGGAAGCCTTGCCGCTACCGGGAAGGGCCACCTTACGGACGTAGCCCTGAAAGAGGCACTCGAAGACGGGGGAAACCGTAAGACCGAGATAGTCTGGAAACCCAAGGAGTTTCTGCCTCAACATCCTAACGGGATGAACTTTAAGGCTTTCGATGCGGACGGGAGGCTTTTGCGCGAACAGGTCTATTTCAGTATAGGCGGGGGGGATATCAGCACTACCGGCAAACGGGAGAACAGGAAGGATGTCTATCCGTTCAGCAAAATGAAGGATATTCTCGGTTGGTGCAATGAGAACAATTCCTACTTCTGGGAGTATGTCGCGATGTATGAGGAACCGGATATCTGGGACTATCTGGCGGAGCGTTGGGAGGTGATGAAAAGGTCCATCGAGGACGGCCTCGACCATGAAGGTGTCCTGCCGGGAGGACTGAATGTCAGGAGAAAGGCCTACTCCTATTACCAGCATGCGAAAAGCTATAACAATACCATGCAGCGCAGAGGCCTGCTGTTTGCCTATGCGCTTGCGGTTTCCGAAGAGAATGCAGCCGGGGGGACGATAGTCACGGCCCCTACATGCGGTTCATGCGGTGTCCTGCCGGCCGTACTTTATCTGCTCCATACGTCTTACGGGGTTACCGAGAAAAAAATCATCAATGCAATGGCGACTGCCGGCCTTTTCGGGGCTGTTATAAAGGAAAACGCCTCTATTTCGGGGGCGGAAGTCGGCTGCCAGGGAGAAGTGGGAAGCGCGTGTGCGATGGCCTGCGCTGCCGCAACCCGTATTTTCGGGGGGACCCCCCCGCAGATAGAATGCGCTGCCTCGATGGGTATGGAGCATTGCCTCGGCCTTACGTGCGATCCGGTCTGCGGACTGGTGCAGATACCATGTATAGAACGTAATGCGATAGCGGCCGCCAGGGCCATAGATGCCGCACAGTATTCATTGATGTCGGACGGAAGTCACATAATTTCATTCGATACAGTTATAGAGGCCATGAAGCGTACAGGACATGATCTTCCTTCCCTGTACAAGGAGACGGCGGAAGGGGGACTGGCATTTTTAGTCAAGAACAAATAAATTTTTGCTACCTTCGCGTTATGATATTCAATAAAGCCGTATTGCCGATAGCGTTGTCACTGATGCTCGTGCTTGCCGTGCCCGCCGCCCGTGCGGCTGAAAAGGACGGCGGCTCCGACAGCAAGAAAACCTCCATACTCGAGATAGGGATAAAGGGAGGCATGGACTTTACGTCGCTTGCCCGCTACGAACCGGGCTATATTTCAGAGAGCGTAAGTACCTATACAGGATTCTCGGCAGGGGTGACTTTCAGTATAGACCTTCCGGTGAGGGGCATGACCCTCCAGCCGGAACTCAATTATGTATCCAAGGGGGCTGCAATACGCGGGGACATAGGACGGACCTTGAGGTTTGACTATATCGAGCTGCCTGTAAACCTGCAGGCGGGCTTAGACCTGATATTCCTGCGCCCTTTCATCTGCCTTTCCCCCTATATCGGCTGTGCCGTCTACAAGCAGGTAGACGAGATTCCATGGAAATATTTCAACCGTTTCGAGTATGGCATAGGGATAGGAGGTGGAATAGATATATGGCGTTTCCAGTTGCAGGTCAAGTACAACTGGAATCTCGGCCCTCTTGCCAAGGACCTTCCGGAAGGGATTGTGGGCAAGGAAATGGAGGATGTAATGGATTTTGTTGGCGCCGGAAACTACCGCGGCCTGGAGGTATCCCTGACTTTCTTCTTTTAGTATAAACCTTATAAAATCAGATAGGATTATGATTAATGTCAATGATGAAAACTTCAAGGAGCTTGTAATGGACTCCGCTATTCCCGTATTGTTGGATTTCTGGGCACCCTGGTGCGGCCCGTGCCGTATGATAAGCCCCATAGTGGAAGAACTTGCAAAGGAATACGAAGGCAAATGGCTTATAGCCAAATGCAATGTGGATGAAGCGACGGAAGTTCCGATGAAGTTCGGTATCAGGAATATACCTACGCTGTTGTTTTTCAAGGGCGGCGAGTTGAAAGACAAGCTGGTCGGCTCTACGACCAAGGCTGCCATAAAGAGCAAGATGGAGACTGTGGAATGAAAAGGGCGTTTACCATATTTGCCATACTTCTCGCTTTTGCGTTTTCCCGTGGTACGGCTTCGGCCGGTGACGGGGATTTCTTCCAGATAGGTGTCAAGGCCGGCCTGAACTTTACGAATATGAAGGGGCTCAAGGATTTTGACCAGGGCGGCTTTCTTAAGACCTATACTGGTTTCAATGCGGGAGTGGCTTTCCGTTTCAACCTCCCCCTCGGCTTTGAGCTCCAGCCCGAACTGCTCTATGTACAGAGCGGTTCCCGCATGGATGCACCTGGATGGCGGTCTTTTGACTACAAGGTAGGTTCGCTGAGGGTCCCCGTAAACGTGCAGTGGGGATTCCGGTTCCTGAAGATAATCAAGCCGTATATCGTATTCTCGCCCTATGTAGGTTACAATATGTTTTCCAAACTTACATACACCGGCGATGCCGGCAGTGTCTCTTTCAAGGGGACCGACAGTGTGGAGCCTTTCCAGTATGGCGTCGGCCTAGGTGCCGGGATCAATGTATGGAAGTTCCAGCTTTCGTTCAAATGGAACTGGGAACTTAGCGAAGGCTTCAGGACAATTGACAAGGAGACCGCAAAATTCAACGGCGGGGAATTGTCTCTGGCTTTCTTGTTCTGACAGGCGGATGACTGTAATCGATGAGATAAGGAGGGAACTGGGACGGGAATGCGAGGCTGTAGACGCCATTGTTTCGGACGTGCTGGTTTCCTCAAACGTTTTGCTTGACCGTATCAACGGGTATCTGCTTTCCAATTCCGGCAAAAGAATCCGGCCGTTGCTGGCCCTGCTGACGGCCAAGGCCTGCAGCGGCTCTGTCAACAGGCACGCCATGCTGTGTGCGGCTGCCTCGGAGCTTATCCATACGGCTACGCTTCTGCATGATGATGTGGTTGACGAAAGCGATTTGAGGAGGAACAGGCCTACGGTGCGCAGGATGTTCTCTCCGGGCGCATCCCTTCTGACCGGTGATTTCTGGCTTTCCAAGGCCATGTCCCTTCTTACGTCGGATAAGCTGCCTTATGGTATTCTGCGCAATTATGTCAGGACTATAGAGGACCTTTCCGACGGTGAACTTTTCCAGATGGCGAAGGCGGATGCGGTGGATACCACTGTCGCTGACTATTACAAAATCATAAGGGAAAAGACGGCATCCCTTTTCGTAGCTTCGGTCAAAAGTGCCGCCATGGCCTCGGGAGCATCGGAAGAAACGGTCAGCCGTATGGAAGAATATGCACTCGAAGTAGGTTACGGATTCCAGATAAGGGATGATATCTTAGATTACCATTCTTCCGATGAGACAGGCAAGGACTCGGATTCTGACATTCTCGAGCGTAAGATTACCCTGCCCTTGTTGTGCGCTTTCAGAAATTGCGGGGACGGGAACCGGGAAGCATATATAAGAGGGCTTGTCGGGAAGATAGACCCTGTGGCCGGCAGGGAAGGGAATATGGGGACTGTTGCGGAAGTCAGGTCTTTTGTTTTCAGGTACGGCGGGATAGAAGCGGCAGCAGGGGTGATAGACAGTCATGTCAGGAAAGCGGTCTCCTGTCTCGAAGTGCTTCCGGAGTCGGCTTCCAAGGACTGCCTGTGCCGTGCCGCATCCTTCCTGTGCGCGGTTTCATGACTTCCGGGCGGTCACAGCATCCATTTTACGTATGTTATGGGCATGCCTCTGGAAAGGAACATTTTTTCGTAGAATGTCTTTATGGAAAGGAGCGGTTCGCGTTCGGCAAGGCCCGAGGTGTATATGTCGCTGTCCGCTTCGAGCAGCCTGTGGCCGTTTTCCTTTATTACCTCAAGGGTGTATTCGTGAAGCGCGAGGCTGTCGGTCTTGAGATGTATGATGCCGTCCGGTTTAAGGAACCGGGAATACCTTTCTATAAACAGCGGGCTTGACAGCCTTTTTCTGGGTTTGTGAGGTTGCGGGTCGGAAAACGTGAGCCATATTTCCGACACTTCTCCCGGACCGAACAGCGAGTCTATGAACTCGATTCGGGTCCTTAGGAATGCAGCGTTTGGGATATTGTGCTCCGTGACGTATTTGGCTCCGGTCCAAAGGCGCGCCCCCTTTATGTCCGTACCGATGTAATTGGTCTCCGGAAACCTTTCTGCCAGTGCGATTGTATATTCCCCTTTGCCGCACCCCAATTCGAGAACTATCGGGTTGGAGTTCCCGAATACGGTCTCTCCCCACTTGCCTTTCAAGGGGTGGGCCTTATTGAATACAGTGTCCATAGGGGGCTGGATGAGGCATTTGAAACCTTCGTTTTCCCTGAATTTCCTTATCTTATCTTTTCCGCTCATTGTCCTTACCGTCTTTTTTTCTCAGGCAGACAGCTTTCAGAGTCTTTACGCTGCCGTATTTCTTATCGGTCCCTATGGTTATTTCCCATTTCCCGTATTCGGAAGGGCGTATGTTGTCGCGCCACAACCACACTGTCGCGTATGTCCCTCCCGAGCGGCTTACGTCAATCCTGTCGTCTTCCGGATGGGCTTTCCTGTACTGGCTTATGCTTTTGTATCCGCAAGGGAATGTAATGTCTTCCGTATATTTTATTCCGCAGGGGGATACGGCTTCAATGTGCAGCGGGATTTCCGCATACGGGAAATCAGCCGGGAAGAGGGCGTATACCGATACGGAGTATGCGGATGACGTATCGCACATTTCTATTGTTGACCGGAACGGCCCTTCCGTACCGGAATTACGGCAGGATATAGCTATCAGTGCCGATATGAATATGATAGTCAGGTTCTTTACGGTCATCTTTGTTCTGCCTGGACCTTTTCCGTTTTCTGCTGCTGGTCCTTTACGGGCTTTTTCCCGCCTTTCCTTTTCCTGTTCTTCCCTTTGCCTTTTTTCTTTTTCTCGTCGAACCTGTCGATGTTGTCGTCGCCTACGGAAGATATAAAGTCGGTCTGTTTTTCTTCCTTAATACATATTTCCGAAATTGACGGGGCTTTCATGCCTTTTGCGTTGGCCGCAAGAATCTCCCTTACTTTCTCGGGGGTCAGCGGAATAAGGTTGGACAGGTCGTTGTCCTTGTATGAGAACCACATGACCCTGTCAAGGATATCCGTCTTCACCAGCCATGCCTGCCCGTCCCTGAGTTCGAGCGGGCCATTGACCTCCGGAATGTTTCTGGCCGCGTCAATATATACTGGCGCTTCGTAGTTGATGCAGCATTTGAGTTTGCTGCACTGCCCTGCAAGTTTCTGGGGGTTCAGGGCAAGATCCTGGCATCTTGCGGACTGGGTGGATATTGACTGGAAGGAAGCTATATAGCTCGAACAGCATAATCCTCTGCCGCATACGCCTATCCCGCCTATGAGGCCGGCTTCCTGCCTTGCCCCTATCTGTTTCATTTCTATCCTTATGCGGAACTCTTCGGCGAATACCTTTATGAGTTGGCGGAAATCCACCCTTTCATCCGCAATATAGTAGAAGATGGCCTTGGTCCCGTCGCCCTGGAATTCGACATCTCCTATTTTCATGTTGAGATTCATGGAGGCTGCTATCTGTCTGGCACGGATCATTGTCCTGTTCTCCCTCGCTATCGCTTCCTGCCATCTCTCAAGGTCCAGCGGTTTGGCTTTCCTGTATATCTTCCTGAACACTGTCTCGTCCGTATTGATATTGTGGCGCAGCATCTGCCTGCCGACAGCAGGGCCTTCGAGGGTTATTATGCCGAGGTCGTGCCCGTTTGCCGCTTCAACCACGACAAGATCTCCCGTTTTGAGAAGCTGTCCCGAGTGGTTTTCATAAAAACCCTTTCTGGTGTTCTTGAACCTGACTTCATACAGGTTTTTGTATCTTTTGTCACTTATTCCTTCCAGCCAGTCCGTTACGGAGAGCTTGCAGCAGTTCTTGCTGTATTTGCAGACGAGAACCCCCTGATCCGTCCTCTCGGTGGTGCATCCGCGTGAACAGTCGTATGTTATATTTTTTTCTTCCATAATGATACAAATTACAAAGATAATTATTTATCTTTGAACTTATGCGTTTCAGGGATGTAATAGGGAACGGCTCTCTTAAAGAGCATATTTCTTCGATAGTTGACAGCGGGAGAGTCCCGCATGCGGTCATGTTTTCGGAAAAGGACGGGTACGGGGCGCTGCCTGTGGTTATGGCTACTGTCCAGTATATGACATGCGGCCACCGGCATGACGGCGATTCCTGCGGGGAGTGCCCGGACTGTAAGAAGATCTCCAGGATGATGCATCCCGACCTGCATTTTGCCTTTCCGGTGAGCGCCCCTTCCGGTCAGGACTCGCCGGCCGACATGTATGCCGACATCTGGCGCGGGCTGTATGAGAAGGACCCGTATTTCTCGGAAAGCGACCTTTACAGGGCTCTCGGGACGGAGGACAAGGCCGGGGTGATAAATGTGGCGCAGGCGAAAGGGATTATTTCCGCTCTCAGCCTGAAGTCCTATCAGGGCGGCAACAAGTATATGGTGGTGTGGCTGCCTGAAAGGATGAACGCCGAGGCGGCCAACAGGCTGCTCAAGATAATCGAGGAACCTACGGAACGTACTTATTTCTTTTTTGTGACCCATTCTCCCGAGAAGCTGCTGCCTACGATACGCTCCCGTTGTGCCGAGGCGAGACTCCATCCTGCTGCCCCGGAGGAAATTGCGGGTCCCCTGATGCAGCGTTTTTCCATATCATACGAAGATGCGGCGGGCATTGCCCGGATTTCCGGCGGGAGTTACGGGGCTGCATGCAGGCTTCTGGCTGATACGGACGCCGGTTCCGCATATCTTCCGTCAGTGAAGGAGACCCTTGACTCTGTCATTGCCGGGGATCTTGTACGGCTTCTGGAAAACAGCGAGCGGCTAGCGCAGTCCGGCCGCGAGAGGCAGAGGGAATTCTGCCTTTTCTTTGAGGAATTTCTCAGAAAGATATTTATGGAAAAAATCGGGGCCGGTTCCATCGGCAATGTACTGTCTGCCGACCGTAAGGCTGTAGCCTCCTATGCTTCCGCCTTGGGCCTTCCGTTTTTCCAGCCGGCCTTCATGGCTCTTGAGTCTGCTCTTTCCGCTCTTGTGTCCAATGTGAATCCAAAGATGGTTTTCTGCGACCTGGCAAATCGCCTTTATATGCTGAAATGATCATTTCACATGCCTTGCAGTCGAATGTGACTTTCATTTTCCTGGAGTTGTTTATCAGGAACAGCGGTTCTGCCGTGCCGCCCTTTCCCGGGCATCTGCCTGTCTCGTTCCGGAGGCAGTATTTTGTCCTCATTAATTCCATTGACGGGTCGGGATACAGTTCATAAGCCTTTTCCGGCTCTATTCCGATGCTTTTATATAATGATGCCGACAGGCTGTTGGAACAGTTGAGGCAGAATTTTTCTTTCGGGGGTATGATATGCCCTGCGTCGGGAGCGGCGGGACGGAATGGCCCCGTTCCGGCTCTTCTGCCGTATTTCTCCACGGCAGCCTGTTCGAGCATGCCGGCTATCTCCCTGCGCATGCCGTTGAGGGCGGACAGAGGTATGAACGGCAGGCTGCCTCCAGTTATCCGTCCGGTACTGAACCGGAATATCCCGGATGTCTTTCCAAGTTGGGAGAGAATGTTCTTCAGGGCGAGTTCCTGGTTGTCAGCCCTGTCGGGGAATCCTTCGAAGCGCTTCGAGATGCTTGTCCCGTTTTCGCATGCGGCCGTGACGGTTATGCTCCCTCCATCGGAAACCAATATGTCGAGTACGGCGTGCAGAAGCCTTTTCGGAGGGTTTGCCGCAAGTTCCTTTTCGAAGGCCCTGTTATAGTTGCGGTATATGTATGTTCCCGGAACAAGTCCCTTGCACGGCCCGCAACTGAGGGTATTCCCTTCAGCCGTGCTTACTCTTGTCCCTTCCATATTGCCGTCCCGGGAGGTATAGCAAAGCCCGTCCCCGTTCCCGACCGGACTGCACTGTGCTTCCTTTTCATAGGTGAATACTGTCGAGGAAGCCCCGTTGCGTATTACAGATACGACCCTGCCTATTTTCTCTCCGGATGATTTGGAAAAGTCCATGGAACTCCACTTGCCCCTTTTCCCGTCTATGAAATATTCGGTGTAGCCTCTGTTGAACGTGGCTGACGTATCCGGAGTGAATCCCCCTTCCGGCCGGCCGTATGAGGCATTGCGGAATCTCTCCGGAGCTGAACAGACTAAGCTGTCGACGGCATTCCTGTAAGCCCTGACCACGTTTTTTACATAGGATATGTTTTTGAGCCTGCCCTCTATCTTGAAGGAGGTTACCCCCGCTTCCGCCAGATCGGCCATCCTGTTTTCAAGGGACAGGTCTTTCAGCGACAGTACGGCCTTGTTCTTTATTATTGTATGCCCGTTGCCGTCCACAACGTCGTAGGCGGACCGGCAGGCCTGTATGCAACAGCCCCTGTTCGCGCTTCGTCCGCACAGGTACTGGCTCATGTAGCATTGTCCGCTGTAGGATACGCACAGGGCGCCGTGTACGAAGCTCTCGATTTCGCACTTGACGGACCTGCGTATTTCCCGGATTTGTGCCAGTGACAACTCTCTTGCAAGGATAAGCCTTTTGAATCCAAGGGATTCCAGAAATACGGCCTGTGACGGGGTCCTGATGTTGCACTGGGTGGATGCAAACAGTTTTACCGGCGGAAGCGGCATCCTGAGAATGCCGAGGTCCTGTATTATTACCGCGTCGCAGCCTGAACGGTACCCTTCGGTTATGAGCTCTCCGGCAGCATCGGTCTCGTTGTCGTACAGTATGGTGTTTACAGTGAGATATACTTTTGCGCCGAAACGGTGTGCGTAGGCGGAGAGGGCGGCAATGTCTTCGAAACTGTTTCCCGCCGCCTCCCTTGCGCCGAAACGCGGGCCTGCAATATATACGGCATCGGCACCGCAGTCTATTGCCGCAATGCCGATGTCCTTATTTCCGGCCGGAGCCAATATTTCCAGTCCTACTGGCATTTAAGCTCTACGTTGACCTTGTGTGTGGCGTATTCCTTGAACTGGGGGACGTCCATTAACTGCCTGTAGTAGCCGCAGGCCTTGTCCTTGTTGCCGAGAGTCTCGTAAGATATGGCAAGGAAATATAATTCCTGATTTACATTCTTGCCGGAAGATTTGGAAATATAGGTCTCGAGGCTCTCTATCGCCTTGGCGTAGTCCTTGTTGTTGAAAGCTGCGCGTCCGCCTATCTGATAGGCGGCAGCCGATGCTAAAATGGATGCTGATTTCTCCGCGTCCGCAATTGCTGAGGCGTAATCTTTGCTATTCAGTGCCTTGTTGGCTCTTTTCAGATAAAAAGTCGCAAGTTCCTTGCCGGCATTCGCCTTCTGTCCTAATTCGGATGCCTTTTCGAGGGCCTCTACTGTCATCTGCTCGTCTTCGAGACGGGACGCGGCCTGGCCAATTCTGAACCATGCGTTGCCGTCGGAGGGATTGAGTTCCACAGTCTGCCTGTACGATTCTATGGCTTTTGCATAGTCTTTTGCATTCAGGTATTTGTTGCCCTCTGTGGTATATACTTGCGTCAGCAGGCTTGTCATGTCTGCCTCGGCGGAAGCCTGTCCGTATTCTTCAGCTTTTTTAATGCCGTCGGAAAGTATGGCTATCGCTTTTTCCGTATCGCTTGCGTTGATGCAGTCTTTAGCTATGGCAATGATGACAATGGGAATGTTTTTCTGGCAATTGAAAGCCAGTTCGTCGGCTTCCGATCCTATGAAGTAAGCCTGTGACAGGGCATCCTCGAAGCAGGCAAGCGCAACTTCTTTGTTTCCTTCGTTAAGGGCCTGCGCCCCTTCATTGTATCTCTGTGTGGCGGACTCCATGTCCTGTGCATAAAGCTGGAACGCTGCCAATACGGCTACGGTAAGTAATGTCGCGAATCTTTTCATTTGATGTATTTTAAATATTGATTATCCGATGAAATCCCGCAAATTTAACAAAAATATGGTACTGCTGCAATTAATTGCATATTTTTGTGCATGCGATTGAAGTTTTTCATTTCCTGCACCCTCTTCATGGCGTGTGCCGTTTGCGGCGCCGTGCCGGTGGGGACTTTCGAAAATGACGGCCGGGTTCTGAAAGGAAAGCTGGCCAACGGATTGACTTACTATATTGTCGGGAATAACTCGCCGGAGGGATATGCCGACTTTGCCCTGGCAAGGCTTTCGGGACTGTCGGGAGAGCCTGAGGGCCTTGAGGGTATGACCTACCTTATGACCGCCCTTTCCATAGCGGATACAAGGAACTTCCCCGACGGGGAGATTGTGGACTTCATGAACAACATGTGCCTGTATTCTACCGGCAATTTCAGTGTAGAGACAAATGACTGGAATACAGTCCTTACCTGCCGGAACGTCCCGGTAAAGGAGAGCGCGGCTGCGGATTCCATGCTATTTGCCCTGTATGACATGGTTTGCGGGACAGAACTGGATGCAGGTGCGCTTGCCATGGCCAAGGCCATGGTAAGGAATGTCCATGCCGGAAAGACGAATCTGGAAACCAGGGTGGAGGACAGCCTGCGCGCCCTGCTTTTCAAAGGGACGCCTTTCAGCCGTATCCCTTCCGCAGAACTTATTTCCAGAACGGACGGGTTCACGCTTGAGCAGGTGAAGGAATATTATTCCCGGTTCAACAGACCGGAGAACATGGCGGTGATTATCTGCGGGGACGTGGATGTCCCGCGGATGGAAACCATGGTGTCCGCCCTTTTCGGATCTATCCCCAAAAGCCGCCGCGCCTTGCCTGCGGCCGGAGTACGGCAGTCTCCGGAGTACGGCGGAGGCAGGGCCGTTTACATAACGGACATGGAGGCGTGCATGTCCGCAATATATATCGACCATGTATTCCCTTCTTCACACGAATCGTTGAGGAATACTGCCGTCCCGGTAGTCTCGGACTATATGGGGCGTCTGCTTGTGGATATCCTGCGTTCCAGGCTGGATGCAGCCATTTCTTCCTACGGTTTCCATGCAGAGGAAGCGGACGTATGCAAAGGACGGTTTCTTGGGACGGATGCACTTGAGTCCCTGCGGTTTTCAGTAAAGGTAGCCCCAGGATATGCAGGTGAGGCCTACAGGTTTCTGATGACCGAGACGGACAGGCTGATGAGGTACGGGATAACCGGGCAGGAACTGGATGCAGCCCTGAAGAGGCTGTCGGAGGATATGGATGCCCGCGTTTCAGTTACGGGCAATGCGGAATATGCGGCATGGTGCGCGGACAATTTCACCGGGAATTATGCCATAATAGGCAAAGAGTTCAGGAAGAGCTATATAGATAAGGTGTCCGCGGAAATGGACGTGGACATGATGGACGGATATATGCGTTCGGTCCTCGCTTCTCCCTCACTGCTTACGGTCGTCTCGCCGGAGCCGGAAGGCCTCATGTCGTACATGCCCCCGGATACTTTGAGGCGTTATGAATATGTGGAAGCGGCCCTTCCGTCGGACAGGAAGGCCGGAAAACTCGGGAGGCGGGGGCCGGCGGAATTTTCCGACCCGGTTACGGGAATTGTTTCCATGAGGCTTCCCAATGGCGCTGCTGTCGCTTACAGGAAAGCTTTTGAGGGGTCCGGGACGGTGTATTTTGAAGCTGCTGCCCGGGGAGGGGTGTCGCTGGCCCGGGGTGACCATTCGCTTTTGCAATATGTAATCAATGATGTGGCTGAAAATTCGCGTATCGGGGGGCTTGACAGGCACGCCTTCCGGGCTTTCTGCGAGAACCACGGTTTCAGGCTGGACAGGGATATCTCGATTTCCGGAAGGACAATCCGGGGCGTGTTCAGGAAAGAGGATGCCGGGACATTCCTTCAGGCCGTGGCGGCTTATTTTACTTCCTGTACGCCCGACAGTGCGGCTTTTGAAAAATGCCGCTCCGGCCTTCTCGGGATGCTGCCCTATATGGGCAATTCCCCTGAAAGGGTATTTGAGAGCCTTTCGGGAAGGGTTATACGTACAAAAGGGGAGGAGGGGGCCTTTGCCGGTGCATCTTCGATAGCCGGCCTGGACTATGGCAGGGCCCTTTCTTTTGTCAATTCCCTTTTTTCGAATGCGGCGCGTTTTACCTTCATGTTCGCCGGAGACATAGACGAGGACATACTGGCGGACGCCATTGACAGGCATATAGCCTCTCTGCCGGGGAAATCTTCCGGGCGCAAAAGGCGGAATTCGCCCGATTTCTTTATAGCGGCTTATGATGATGTGGACGCTGTAAGAATGCCCATGTCATTCGGACGCACCCTGTACAGATGCAGGCTTTCCGTGCCTTCAGCCTTTAATGTGGAGGACAGGGTTCTCTCCGAGGTGATTGCTTCCCTGATAAGGAGGGAAGTAGCCGGGAAGATGGCCGCTTCCGGGATTATGGTTTCTTCCTCAACGCATTTCCTGAAATTTCCGGAAGAGACTATGGCTATGGACTTTGTATTCTCCACACGTGACTATTACGGCCGTATGGAGGATGTCCTGGCCGATATCGTGGCAGGACTTGCGGAAGGGAAAGTAAGCCCGGAAAGGCTTGGCGCCGTGAAAAGGGAACTTGCCGCGTCCATGGCATTCAGATCCCTTACGGACGGGGAATATTGGCTTGGGGTGCTTAAGGACAGGTTCGTATATCTGAAGGATTTCAATACGAGATATCAGGAGTGCCTGGATGCCGTCACTCCGGAGGACGTTGCCGGCGCCCTTGCCGGAGCCGTGCGCGACGGGGCTTTGACTTTGTATTCGGTATCGCCTGGACAGAGATGACTATGGAAGCTGTGATTATAGATGACAAAATTGTTTCCTCCGAGCTTTTTACCGTCTGCTTTGCCTGCGATTATGCAGCCTGCGGGGGATACTGTTGCATTGCCGGAGATGCCGGGGCCCCTCTTGCCGCGGACGAGCCGGCTGAGATAGAGTCCGCCTGGCCGGAGATTTCCGGATATATGTCGGCCCCTGGCAGGGAGGCTGTAGGGCGTAAGGGCTTTTTCGAGATTGATGCCGACGGGGATATGGTTACGCCGCTGTCTACGTACAAGGGCGAGTGCGCTTATGCATGCATTGATGATGACGGCTCATGCCGTTGTGCTATTGAAAAGGCATATTTTGCTGGCAGGACGGAATTCCGAAAGCCGGTTTCCTGCCAGCTGTATCCTGTCAGGGTTACGAAACTCACGGGGGGCATGACGGCACTCAACCTGCACAGGTGGAATATATGCGAATGCGCTTTTGTCAAAGGGGGCAGGGAAAGGATACCGGCATTCAGATTCCTGAAGGATGCCCTGTGCCGTGCTTTCGGGGAAGAGTTCTATAAGGACCTGGAAGCAGCCTACAGTTCTTTGGACTGCCTCAGGAGTTCTATTGCGGCGGAATAGTCTTCGTCGTCTACTACCAGATCGATGGAGAGCATGTCGGTGTTGGTCGCCGCGGAGGTGTACGGCAGGTTCTCATTGAGTACGAAAGCCCGGATCCCGGCGCTTTCGAGCATGCCCCTGCAAAGGTTTGCGGAAAAGGAATTGTCGAATTTCTTAACTGTTTTCATATCCGTTGTCGTTATCGTCCTGTCTTGCGGTTGCAACCATTATGCGGCTGGATATTCTCAATATGTCTTTTCTCGCCCCTTCGAGGATGAGCGGTGATTCCCCTTTCGTTATGGTGACCCCGTCTTCGTACATCCTCATGAATCTCGTAAAACGGCTCTTCAGCCTGAAAGAGGCCTTTTCACTGTCTTCCCCTGTAAGTTCATAGCCCATGCTTTCGAAGACTCCGAGGATTTTATCCCTGTGGTCATCGAAAGTACCGTCGACAAGCACTTCTTTCCTGACGTATGTAAGGGCGGGGTATATGGCGGCTACGAGCAGGAAAAATGCCGTGATCTTCCAGGCCGCACCTTCTACGAACATCCCCCCCTCGGGATCAAAGAGCCTCCCGAATGAGTATTCGGGGGTTATCATTATGAGTATCGTCAGGATGATTGCGAAGATTATGACAAACCAAATGAACGACTTGACTGAGCGAATGAAATATTTCATCTGAACTTTTTTTAATTTTTTATACTGCAATACTCGCAAATTCCGGTGAAAAATGCAATATTTTATTACATTTGCCCTGTAATAATGATGTTTTATGGAAGGCAACAGTAAAAACCTGAAGACGGCGGTCATCGTACTCTCCGCAGTAGCCGCCCTGCTGGCCATCGTATTCGCATACGTATGGTTCGACAGACAGTCGATGATAAATGACCTGAGAATCGACAAGGAAAACCTGACAAACGAGCTTATCTCCATGCAGGAAGAATATTCCATCCTCTCTTCCGACAATGACAGTCTCAACAGCAGGCTTGACAGGGAGAGGGAGAAAGTGGACCAGCTCCTGGACCGCCTCCAGAAGACGGATGCGGCCAACCGTTCAAAGATAAGGCAGTACGAGAAGGAACTCGGGACGCTGCGCTCCATCATGAAGAACTATATCTCCCAGATAGATTCGCTGAATACGTTGAATATGGAGCTTCGCAAGGATGCGGAGATGGCCCGCCAGCAGGCCATGCTCTCAGACCAAAAGTACGAGGAACTCAGCAAGACGACGGACGAATATGCAAAACTGGTGGAGATAGGGTCTTCGCTTAAGGGGCGCGGAATGCATGTCACCGCCATCAATGCCTCCAACAGGGAAACGGTGCGCAGCAGCAGGGTCGCCAAGCTCAGGGCCTGCCTGTTCCTTATAGAGAACCCCATAGCGGACAAAGGCCCGATGATGGTATACATTAGGGTGAAGAATCCCAAGGGGATACTTATGACGAATGACCAGAACCGCATCTTTACGGTCGGGGACCAGCAGATGATCTATTCAGAGCGCAGGGAAGTGGACTATCAGGGTCAGGAAGTCGAGGTATGCGTATATTTCGAGTTCAACCAGGGCTTCACCAAGGGCGTATACACCGTCGAGGCCTATACGGAGGGAGGACTGCTCGGTACGGCCGACATACTTCTCAAGTAAGCCTGTCCGCCCGGTAAATGATATACGTCCACATCCCTTTTTGCAGGTCATTCTGCCTGTACTGTGATTTCTATTCGGAGACACGCGGGGAACAGGACGCCCTTTTCCCGGCTATCGGGCGGGAGGCCCGCATGCGGGCCGATGAAATTCGCCGCTTTGCCGACCCCTTTACATTATACTTTGGCGGGGGGACGCCTTCCCTCTTCCCCGCCCGGAGCATTTCGGAACTCTCATCGTTGCTTCTGTCCATTTCCGGGAGGGAGATGTTCGAGGAATTTACGGTAGAGGTCAATCCAGACGATATCACTCCGGAATATGCCCGTGCATTGAGGGACTGCGGGGTCTCCCGTGTCAGCATGGGGGTGCAGTCGTTCGACGATGCACATCTTAAGTGGATGGGACGCAGGCATGATGCCTCTAAGGCAGTATCCGCTTTTGTCGATCTGCGAAGGGCCGGCTTCGACAATATCTCCATAGATCTGATTTTCGGCTATGACCCCTGTTTTTCCGCAGGCGGGGCCCGATCCGCTGCAAAGTCGCTTGCGGACTCATGGAGCAGGGATTTGGATGCTGCCCTCCGCCTTGCGCCGGAACATATCTCGGCATACCAGATGGGCATAGAGGAAGGGAGTACGCTCAGGGAAATGTATGCCCGCGGGCTATATGCCCCTCCCGATGACGAAGTGTGCGCAATGCAGTACGACCTGCTATGCCGCAGGCTTGCCACCGGAGGATATGTGCATTATGAGATTTCCAACTTTTCCCTTCCGGGGAAGGCCGCCTTGCACAACAGCGCCTATTGGGACAGGAAGCCGTATGTCGGCCTCGGCCCGGCGGCACATTCCTTTAATGGGGCGCAGCGTTTCTGGAACGTGGCGGATGTCAAGGCCTATTGCGCTTCAGGGGCTGCCGGTGCGGAACTTCGCGGGTATGAATCCCTTTCAGAGGATGAGATAAGGACAGAGACGATAATGCTCGGCCTGCGCCGCAGTGCGGGCCTCCCGCCGGACGTGTTCGGGAAGCAGGCGCTTGAGGCCCTTGAGAGGCTTGAAGCGGCCGGAAGCCTCATCTCTGACGGGAGGTCAGTCAGAATTCCTGAAGAAAAATGGTTTATATCCGACAGTATAATAAAGGAACTTATATAATATTTATATATTTTTGCATTAATGAAAGGACAGGTTTTGAAATATAAAAGGGTCCTGCTCAAGCTGAGCGGCGAGAGCCTCGGCGGGGAGCGGGGACAAGGCATAGATGACAGAATGCTGGCTTTCTATGCGTCGGAAATATTGAAGGCAGTGGACAGAGGCGTCGAGGTGGCCGTAGTCGTAGGCGGAGGCAACATATTCAGGGGACTTTCCGGAACTGGGAAGGGATTCGACAGGGTAAAAGGCGACCAGATGGGGATGCTTGCGACAGTTATAAACAGCATAGGCCTTTCCATGGCGATAAGGAACGCCGGCGGGCGTGCCGAAGTCTTTACGTCTACGCCGATGAGGCCGCTGGCGGAATATTACGACAGAGACAGGGCAGTTTCCCTTATGGAGAAAGGTACAGTCGTGCTGATAGCCGGAGGCACGGGCAACCCATTCTTTACCACCGATTCGGCCGCTGCCCTGAGAGCCTGCGAGACAGGTGCGGATGTGCTGCTCAAGGGTACCAGGGTGGACGGGGTATATAATGACGACCCTGAGAAAAACCCTGCCGCGGTCAGGTACAGTGAGCTTACCTTTGACAAGGCCATGGCGGACGGGCTGAAGGTTATGGACAGTACGGCTTTCGCCCTGTGCAATGACAACGGCATGGACATAATTGTATTCGACATGAACCGGGAGGGCAATCTCGCCCGCCTGCTTTCCGGAGAGGATGTGGGTACATTGGTAAGAAGCAAATCTAAAACTTTATAATATGGCTGATAATTCAAAAGAAATCATTGCGGCGGCCGTCAAGAGGATGAACGAGGCCGTGGTGCATCTGGAAGAGGAGTTGAAAACCTACAGGGCCGGAAAGGCGAACCCTGCCGTTTTCAACAATGTCATGGTAAATTATTACGGTAACCCTACTCCCATACCGCAGGTGGCGAGCGTAAATGTGCCCGATGCCCGCACGATGCTTATACAGCCATGGGAGAAAAACCTTATCCCGCAGATTGAGAAGGCGATAATGGATGCCAATCTCGGTTTTACCCCTCAGAACAACGGGGAACAGATCAGGATAAACGTCCCGCCTCTTACGGAAGAGAGGAGAAAGGAACTTGTCAAACGCTCCCGTACGGAAGGGGAGTCTGCAAAGATATCAGTCCGTAATGCCCGCAGGGATGCCATAGACCAGCTTAAGAAAAGCCAGAAGGACGGCATGCCCGAAGATGTGGCCAAGGACGCGGAAAACAGTATCCAGAAAGAGGTTGACGGATTCAACAAGAAAATCGACGCTGTACTGGCAGCAAAGGAAAAGGAGATACTTACTGTCTGAGCTGCCTTTCCATAGCTTCCCGGTGGATTATATTGAAGATTTCTTCGATGAATCCGCCGGGAAGATTTTTATTTTCAGCGGCCCTTACGGCCTTTTCGATTACCCTGTTCCATCTTTGCGTCTGGAGAACCTGGATATTGTCTTTTCTTTTGAGGTCCCCGATGGTTTCAACGATTTCCATGCGCCTGGCGATAAGGTCTATTATCGAACCGTCTATGATGTCGATTTCTTCCCTCAGTTCCTCGATTGTAGACATTGCGGATGCGTTTGCAATGGACTCTCCCCTGACTTTAAGACTGTCTGTCAGGACGGACAGCTTTTCCGGGGTAATCTGCTGGGCGGCATCGCTCAAAGCATTGTCGGGGTCAGGGTGGGTCTCTATCATGAGCCCGTCGAAACCGAGTGATACCGCCTTGCGGGAGATGTCCCCTACGAGCATGCGGTTCCCGCCAATGTGGCTCGGATCGCAGAATATCGGGATTTCAGGCAGGGCCTTGCGTATTTCCACGGGAATCTGCCACAGCGGGTCGTTGCGGTAAATGCTCTTTCCGAATGTGCTGAACCCTCTGTGTACCGCCCCTATTTTCCTTATCCCGCAGCGTTCAAGGCGCTCTATCGCACCTATCCATAATTCCGGCTCGGCGACGGGGGGGTTCTTGACGAGCACCGGTACGTCTGTCCCCTTCAGGACCTCGCATATTTCCTGGACGAGAAACGGGTTGCCAGTCGTTCTGGCCCCTATCCACAGCATGTCGATGCCGTATTCGAGCGCCAGCTCCACATGACGGGGATTTGCCACTTCGGTAGCCGTCCTTATCCCGAAGGTCTTTCCGGCTTCTGACATCCATGGAAGCCCCGCTTCGCCGACACCTTCGAAACTGTCCGGGCGGGTCCTGGGTTTCCATAGCCCTCCGCGCATGACAGGTATGCCGGCTTTTTTGAGGACGGACGCCGTTTCAAGCAGCATCTTCTCATTTTCCACGCTGCACGGGCCGGCTATGATGTACGGCTTGCCGGATTCGGGGAAGATGCCCCATTTGTCTATCCTGATAAAATTCCCCATAAGGCTGAACAAAAATATTTAAAGATTATGAAAATTACAAGCAAGAAGCTATCTTTGCCCGACTAAAAACAATTTGCATAATGGCTAACATTTTTACTACATCCATCGGAAAGAAAGTGATAATGAGTGTGACCGGGCTTTTCCTGATCATATTCCTTTTACTTCATGCGACTATAAATTCATTGTCGGTCTTCAGTCCGGAAGCTTTTAAGGCCGGATGCGATTTCATGGCGCTGCCCATAGTGACCGTGATGGTCCCCATACTTGCAGCAGGCTTCGTCATCCATATCATTTATGCGTTCTATCTCTCGCTGACGAACCTCAAGGCCCGCGGAAACAAGCGCTATGCCATTGCCAACAAGGATAACGGGGACTCCTGGGCTGCCAAGAACATGCTTGTTCTCGGAGTTGTAGTTCTCGGCCTTCTCGCCTTCCACCTTACGCACTTCTGGGCGGAAATGCAGCTGCTTCAGTTCCAGGGTGTTCCCCATGAAGAGCTTGCCGATCCCAACATGCTGATGTTCGACACATTCCGTCCCTGGTGGGTTACAGTACTGTATATAATTTGGTTCGCGGCATTGTGGTTCCATCTTACCCACGGCTTCTGGAGCGCATTCCATACTTTGGGATGGAACAACAATATATGGATCAAGAGACTTAAGGTAATAAGCTATATAGTGGCAACCCTGATATTCGCCGTATTCGCCCTTGTGGCGATAGTGGCCTGCCTCAGGGCAAACGGGATTGTCCCCATACCTGTAGCATAGCTCTTTCCATGACGGTATACGGATGACGCGGTATCCTGCCCCTGGCGGATATTGCGTCATTCTCTTTTTCTGTAGCTGAATACGGCCCAGGCTATGATGAATACGAAGAACGCGAGCAGGGCGTACAGTTCATTCTGTACATCCTTGAGTGAACTGCCTTTAAGGTAGATAGACTTGATAATGTCTGCAAAATAGGTCAAGGGGTTCACTCTTGCTATGGCCCTGGCCCATTCCGGCATGCTGCTGACGGGGGTGAATATGCCGCTCATGAGTATGATGATCACGATAAAGAAGAATATCATGAACATCGCCTGCTGCATGGTGTTCGAATAGTTGGAGATGATGAGCCCGAGGGCCGAGATTCCGAAGATATAGATAAATGCAACTCCGTAGAGCAGGATGAGGCTTCCGACCGGTACAAGGCCGAATACGAGATATGATACGAGAATCGCCAAGGAGAAAGCCACTACGCCTATGATCCAGTAGGGAATCAGTTTCCCTACTATGAAGGTGAGCTTGGGCACCGGCGTGACGTTTATCTGCTCTATGGTCCCTGTCTCCTTTTCCCCGACTATGTTCATCGCAGGCAGGAAACCGCATAGCAGGGTAAGTATGAGTACCATAAGTGCTGGAATCATGGGTATTTTGTAGTCCAGCAGCGGGTTGAACCTGTAGTAAGGGCTTATTTCCACCCCGCCCGACAGGTCGATGCCCGATCCGGAACCTTCCAGGCCGGTTTCTGCGGCGAAACTGTCGGTTATCATGGAAAGGTAGGATATGCCCATGCTCGCCTTTGTCGCGTTCACCGCGTTCGCGGATACCATGATTACGGCATGCCTGTCTTCTGTCAGGCTTTTTTCGAAATCGGGGGGTATCTCGATGATAATGTCCGATTTGCCGTATTCGATACTTTCCATAGCAATATCGGTGTCGGGGAAATTGCCGGTAATGTCGAAATAGTCCGTTGACGCTATTTTACCGATAAGCCTCCGGGACATGGCGCTGTGGTCGTTGTCCACTACGGACAGGCTCATGTGTTTTATTTCCATGGTTGTAGCCCACGGGAACAGGAGCATTACCACACACGGCAGGGCTATGACGAGGCAGAGAATGAAGGGGTTTCTTGCCAGCTGCTTGAATTCTTTTTCTATGAGGAACTTTATCATAGCCTGTCTTTGAATTTTATGATGCTGGCCCCGCCGGTGGCGGCGAGGAATCCGCAGAGAATCAGTACGTGTTCGAGGCAATAGCGTATTCCGAGGCCCTGTATCATTATCATTTTCATCGATTCAATGTACCATTTGGCCGGAATGAGGCAGGAAAACCACTGCAGCGCCTCCGGCATGCTTTCTATAGGGAAGAGCATGCCGGACAGAAGCATTGTAGGCAACATGAGCACTACGCCGGAGATAAGTATCGCTATTTCCTGTTTGCTCACCAGTGTGGATATCAGTATGCCGATGCTGAGCGATACGAGTATGAACAGCAGGGTTACGGCTACCAGCCAGAGCAGGCTGCCGCTTACCGGCACCTTGAGCAGGAAAACAGAAAGGCAAATGATTACTATGAGATTGAATGCGGAGACAACGAAGTACGGTATCGTCTTGGCAAGAATTACTGCAAACGGTTTTACGGGGGAGACTAAAAGCACTTCCATTGTACCCCTTTCCTTTTCCCTTACTATCGAGACCGAGGTCATCATTGCGCTGACCAGCATGAATATCATCCCCATGACTCCCGGTACGAAATTGAATGCGCTTTTCATCTGCGGGTTATACAGCATGTGCGAAGATGTGTCTATCCTTATCGGAACGTTCCCGGCCGATGTCTCCCCCTGCATGTCCATGGCCCTTTCTTCCGCCAGCTCCCTTATGAACCCGCCGATTATGTTGGAGAGGTAGACTACCGACATCGTCCCCGTATTGGTATTTGTACCGTCGGCTATAATCTGTATCCCTGCATGGCCGTCATGCAGCACCCTCTGGTAAAAATTGTCTTCAAAGACAATGGCCGCATCCGCCTCCCCCTTAAGGAATGCGCGGTTAATCTCTTCGGCGTTATTGACGTATGCGGAGACTTTGAAATACGGGCTGGCGCTTATCTTGGCCATGATTTCAGAGGATGCTGCGTCCTTTGACAGGTCGCATACGGCTATCTTCACGTCTTTCAGTTCCGTAGAGAGGGCGAATCCGAACAGTACTATCATTATGACAGGCATGGCAATCAGTACCATCAGGGTTCTCGTATCTCTCAGGATATGGCAGAACTCCTTACCGACAAATGACAGGAATCTTTTCAGGTCTTTCATTATTCTCTTGTGGCCCTCCTCGCCAGTTTGTGGAAAACCTCATCCATGTTCCGGGCATGGTACAGCTCCTTGAGCCTGGCCGGGGTATCCAGCGCCTCTATTTTCCCGTCCACCATGATGGATACCCTGTCGCAATATTCCGCCTCGTCCATATAGTGGGTCGTTACGAATACAGTTATTCCCTTTTCCGAGGCATCGTAGATCATTTCCCAGAAGCCCCTTCGTGTAGCCGGGTCCACCCCTCCGGTAGGCTCGTCCAGAAATACGATTTTGGGATTGTGGAATATCGCGACGGAAAATGCAAGCCGTTGTTTCCATCCTAACGGCAGGGCCCGTACGAGCCTTCCCCTTTGTTCCTGCAATTCAAGTTTTTCGAGCAGGATGTCCGTTTTTTCGGCGATAGTCTTGTCATCCATGCCGTAAATGCCGGCAAACAGCCTTATATTCTCCCACACCTTGAGATCTTCATACAGTGAGAACCTCTGGCTCATGTATCCTATATTCCGCTTAATCTCCCTTACTTCCGAGTAAATGTCGTAGCCGGCCACTGTCGCCTTTCCCTCCGTAGGTCTGCTCAGGCCGCACAGCATCTTCATTGCGGTGGTCTTGCCCGCCCCGTTGGCGCCGAGGAAACCGAATATTTCCCCCTTTTTCACGGAAAAAGAGATATGGTCTACTGCCGTGAAATCCCTGAAACGCTTCGTCAACCCTTCAGTGCGGATTATTTCCATGTCTTTCATGCCTTTTCCTCCATTGTATCGAAATACATGAAACAATCTTCTATGTTCGGTTCTATGGCTTTTATGCTTACTTCCCCGTATCCTTTGGCATAGAGGGCTGTCCTTATTATCAGTGCCGCCGCATCCGGAGACAGGCCCTTGTCCTTCATGGTTACATGGTGCTCATTGCCGAAAGCATAGCAGCTCAGCACCTGCGGGATTTCCCTTGTGGCCCTTAGCAGGGCCGGCATCCCTGGCCCGTTTACTGCCAGCAGCGGGAAGTCGAACTTCCCGATAATGCCCTGAGGCGTATCGGTATCCATGAACTTGCCGTTCTTGATAAGTGCAATGCGGTCGCACAGGGTGGCTTCATCCATGTATGGGGTGGAAACGATTATGGACAGCCCCGAGTCCCTGAGCCTTTTCAGCATGTTCCAGAACTCCTTTCTCGAAACCGGGTCGACACCGGTAGTGGGCTCGTCGAGGAAAAGTACTTCCGGTTTGTGGATCAGGGCGCAGCACAGTGCGAGTTTTTGTTTCATCCCCCCGGACAGCGCACCGGCCTTGCGGTCTGCAAAAGGTTCTATGTACCTGTAAATATCCTTGACAAGGTGGTAGTTCTCCTCTATGGTAGTCCCGAAGAGGGTTGCAAAGAAGCGCAGGTTTTCTTCGACGCTGAGATCCTGGTACAGGGAAAACCTGCCGGGCATGTACCCTATGTGTCGCCGTATCTCCCTGTAGTCGCCTATGATATCGAGCCCCAATACTTTCCCGCTGCCCGAATCCGGCAGTATGAGTGTTGTAAGTATGCGGAATATCGAAGTCTTACCGGCTCCGTCAGGACCTATTATGCCGAACAGCTCCCCTTCGGCGACGTCGAACGAGACACCGCGAAGCGCAGTATTCCTGCCATAGGACTTACAGAGGCTGTCGGCTTCCACGTAATTCATTTCAGAGAAATTTTATGTCCCCGTACATTCCTATCCTTGCGTATCCGTCATTTTTGAATGATACCTTTATGGCATAGACGAGGTTTGCCCTTTCGTCTTTTGTCTGGATCGTTTTCGGGGTAAATTCGGCCTGGTCGGAAATCCAGGTCAGTACGCCTTCATACACCTTCCCCGCTTTTCCCGAACCGTCGGCATAGATTCTTACTTTCTGCCCGAGCCTGGCCGAGGAAAGCTGCCCGGCGGTAATGTAGGCCCGGATGTACATATTCTCGAGGTCGGCTATTTTGAGGACCGGCCTGCCTGTACCTGCAAGTTCCCCCTGCTGGAGGTATGTGGCCATGACAGTGCCGGATATCGGCGATACAATCCTGCAACGGGAAATCTGGTCGTCAATCATGGCTATCTGCGCCTGCAGCGACGCGATTTCGGCCCGTGCGGCCTCATTCCCCGAGGAGATGGAAGCTTCGGTGGCATTTATCTGGCTCTGCAGTACGGCGATGGAAGTGTTGATATCATCAAGCTGCTTGGTGTTGGCCGCATCAGCCCTGATGAGGTTTTCTATCCTTCCCTTTTCCCTTGTATATGCGGACAGCTGCTCCTTCATGTAGGCTGTTTGGGACTCTATGTCCTGGATCCTGCTTTCAGCCGCCCTTATTCCGGCCTCAAGCTGCCTTTTGTTCAGGCACAGTCTGACAGTGTCTATCTGTCCGCAGACCTGACCCCGACTTACGGAATCCCCTTCTCCTACTTCGAGAGAGAGGATTTTCCCGTCCGCTTCGGAGGATACCGTAAGTTCTGTCGCTTCGAAAGTGCCGGAAGCGTCATACCCGCCCCCGTCCACGCCGCAGGAACAAATCGGAAGCGATATGACGGCCGCGGCGAATATGTAATGGCGTAAACTGTTGTTTTTCATCTCAATTGTTTTTTATAGTCTTCAGTTCATACAGTGATTTCATCAATTCAATCTCGTGCATTATTTTTTCCATTCTCGCCAGTTCGGTCTTGTTGATTTCCCTTATCAGATCCGAAGCGGACAGGGTCCCGTTTTCAACTTCCCCTCTGGTGGACTCCAGAATCTGCTCCCTGAGTCTGACAATCCTGTCGTCATCTTCTATAATCTTGAAATATTTGCGAATCTGGGTTATCTTTTCGTCCGAGAGCATGCCCGTGTTGAAAAGGAAGGTTTCCCTTACGGTATTGATCTGGGATTTGGAGTAGCTTATGATCTTCTTCCCGTAGCCCAGGCTGTACAGTTCGCTTATGTTCCACACCAACTGGATGCCCCCTATTGCAAAAGGCTGGAAAGTGTCATCCATCATGTTCAGTCCGGGCCGCCCGTATCCTCCCCTTATGAAGAGCTGTACTTTCGGAAGCCCTTTGGCCGTCCAGTAGTCCCATTGCGTGTCTATCTCTTTCTCCCTTGCGGCGTACAGATCCAGTTCAGGCCTTCTTATATCCGCAACAATGATGTCCGTGAGCAGTCTTTTCATATCCGTACCTTCGGGAACAGGCTCGGTGAGCATCTCCGGGGAGTCTATCTTCACCCCGGTGAGTATGGAAAGCATTCTCATGTAGGCTTCCAGCATGGACTCCATCTCGGTCCTGCCTTTCCTGCGCGTAATCATCTCCACTTCTATCATGTCGAGGTCCGAGCGGTTGGCAACGCCGTTCGCCATGCTTTCGGTGACTTTGCCGTATTCGGAAGAAAGGTCGGACAGTATTATTTCCGTTTGCCTTATCTGTTTATCAATCAGTAATATACCGAAATACAAATCGTTTACCTTCTCCCGCAGGGAGTACATGTCCACTTCCTGTTCCCGGCGGTCTGTCTCCGATTTGGCCCTTATATTCCTTCTTTCCGCAGCTATCTGGCCGCCGTCCCAGATTACCTGGGAGAGTTCTATCATGATGTTATACTGGTCTTTGCTGAAGGTGGGCAGTTCTATGCCCGGGACGGAAAACGGGAATGCGAGCGCTTCCGACTGGTAGGATGCCTTTCCCGAGAGTGAAATCTGCGGGAAATAATGCATGTAGGCGTTTTTCAGCGTATATTCCTCTGTCAACGATATCAGGTCGTAGCGTTTGACCAGCGGATAATTGTTTTCCGTCAGCTCGTAGCACCTTTCTATGGTATATACGGTATCGCTGTCCGCGGCTTTTGCGGCAGCGGCCGACAGTAGCGGGACAATCAGTAACAGCAGCCGTTTCATTTTTTTATGCAATGAATTAGGGTTTCTATTATATGGGTGCGCCTTTCCTTTATGAAAGCCTCCCTGTTTTCGTCCGTCACTACATCGAGGTCTTCCAGTACCGGGAGCAGCATGAAAAAGGACATTACCAGCGAGAATATGTCCAGCATTATGTCTACTCCTGTAACCGGCCGTATATTGCCTGAAGCGACTTCCGCTTCTACGCGCCTGTTGAACTCAAGGGACATGACACCGCATATTTCGGTAATCTTGTCCCTAATATATGCCCTCTGTGTGGTGCTGGACATTATTTCGCTGAGCAGCATGAAAGGCATCTTCTGGTTTTGCGCTACGGAGTCGAAGAATATCCTGACCTTGGATTCGAGCAGCTCCGCAAAAGGCAGCGTGCTGTTGTCGCTTTCGGCGAACGGGGCGAGGAACAGGCTGAGTTTCCTGTCGAAAATTTTCTGGAAAAGGTTTTCCTTTGTCCTGAAATAATAGTGGACCAGCGCCTGGGTACAGCCGGCCTCCTTGGCGATTTCGGTAGTGCTCGCAAGGTTGTATCCCTTGTCAAGGAACAGTTTTTCCGCGCATTCGAGAATCCGCTGCTCCATGTTTTCTTCGGAGTCTTTCATGGAAATGCTTTAATATGCTTATTTAATTCATGTATTTAATAACTCTATCAAACTGCAAAAATAATACCATCTCCCTTTCTGTAAAAAACTTTTTACCTTTGCCGCGCTTTTATCCTGAATGCAATGCGGCTGGAAGAATACATACCTTTTTATAAGAGGAACCTGAAAGTGGCCGTCCCCGTGATGGTAACCCAGGCCGGGCAGGTGGCCGTGCAGCTGGCCGACAATATAATGGTGGGCCATCTCGGGGCGGCGCAGCTTGCTGGGGTCTCCTTTGCGAACGCAATCCTGATGATGGGCTTTGTTTTCGCCATCGGCTTCTGCCAGGGGCTTACGCCGGTGGTGGGACAGTGTTACGGACGTGGCGACAGGGTGGGGGCTGCGGCCATGCTTTGCAATTCCGCCCTGCTGAATTCCATTATGACGGCCGCACTGATGGCGGTGATGACGACTGCCGGTTTCCTTATGGACAGGATGGGACAGGAGGAGGCCGTGGCGGGATATGCCAAAGAGTATTATTTTGTCACACTGGCATCGTTTGTCCCCATGATATTGTTTTTCAATGCGAGGTTTTTCTCGGAGGGTATAGGCAATACGAAAAATGCCATGTGGATAACGGTGACATCCAATCTGATGAACATATTCCTGAACTGGGTGCTGATTTACGGCAAGCTGGGCGCGCCCGCCATCGGTGTGGCAGGGGCGG
>DVLA01000005.1 GCA_018715745.1 Candidatus Coprenecus stercoripullorum | reverse complement strand
ATAAGAGACAGGTATAGGCGATGCCCTGTCCGACCTTGACAGGGCCGTGTCGCTCGATACCGCGAATACTTTTGCCTATTTCAACCGGGCCCTCATACGCTATGAGGAGAAGGACTTCATGGGCGCCCTCTCCGATCTCGACAGGGTTCTGGCGAAGGAGCCAGGCAATGCCCTTACCCTGTATAACAGGGCTCTCATACGTTCCCAGCTCGGGGACTACGACAGGGCTCTGGAGGATTATGACATGGTATTGAACATAAATCCCGAAAACGTCCTGGCCTATTACAACAGGGCGGCCCTTTTCGTGACGATGGGGAGGTATTATGATGCCATAGACGACTACACTATGGCCATAAGCCTGTATCCGGATTTCGCCAAAGCCTATCTGAACCGCTCTTATGTAAGGAACATGATAGGGGACTATGCTTCGGCGCAGGCGGATTACCGGACGGCTTCGGACAAAATCGAGGCTTACAGACTGGCTATGGCTGACAGTACGGGCCGGGCGGCATTTGCCGACACGACCAGGAAATACGACCGCCTCTTAGCTTTGGATTCCGATTTTGCCAAAGACGGCTTCGGGGACGGCCTTCTCCAGAACCGTAATGTGGACATAAAGCTGAAGCCCATGTATAAGTTCGTCTCGGCATCATCCGTCCCTGACGGGGCTCCCGTATTGATCTACGGCGGGTATCAGGATAACGGCCTGTCCGATTTCATAGCCAGCGTCCCCGTGAACGTGGCCCTTCTGTGCAGGGACGGCCGGAATACCGACGGGGTGGACAATGCAAGGCTGCTGGATGTGCTCTCAAAGGTAATAGAAAGTGAGGGCGGAAGCCGTAACCTGTTTGCAAAGGCAATACTGGAATCGGAGGACAATCATTTCAATGCGGCTCTCGAGGCGTACAATGAGGCGATAGAGGCGGACCCCGGTGAAGTTTTCTATTACCTGAACAGGGGCGCCCTTCAGTCCGACATGATAGACTTCATATCGTCAATAGAAAGTAATGTACAGGTGCTTACGCTTGACAATGCCGGGACGGTAAAGGCGAGGGTACAGGACGGGACGAGGAAAAGCTACGACTATACCCCGGCTGTGGAGGACATGATGAAAGCCGTATCCCTTGATCCGGATTTCCCCTATTCCTATTATAATCTGGGCAACCTTTACTGTCTGTCCGGCGAACTTCCCGAGGCCATTGCCCAGTATACCGAGGCGATCAGGCTGTATCCCAATCTTGCGGAAGCCTATTACAACCGCGGTCTCGTACAGATATATGTCCAGGACAGGGAAAAAGGCTGTATGGATCTGAGCAAGGCCGGGGAGCTGGGTATAGAGGACGCCTATGGCGTAATCAAGAAATACTGTACCCCTGAAGAGTGATCATAAAGGGAGAGGCTGTCCCCCGTTTGTCCGGGACAGCCTCTCCAGCGTCAAATTTTCCGTTTTCCATTTATGTTATTTGACGATCTTTATCGGAAGTTCGGTCTCTTTGCCGTTCAGTCGGAAATGTCTTTCTACCTGCGGCGCCATGCCGTAAACACTGTCCTCGACCCATGTACATCTGTTGGAGAAGGTTACGGTATCCTGTTTGCTGCCGTCGTTCCAGTCTATTATCAGCGTCTCGTCAATGAACTCCTCTTCTCCGTCCAGCTCTCCGAATGCCAGATAATAAATGTCCTCGGCTACGTAATGGTATGTGACAAGCCCGTAGAAGTGCGGCATGTAGGCCTTGGTGCCGTACTGCTCCGTGCCGTATCCGAAATCGTGCCTGAGAAGCGTACTGTCGTTAACGTAGGTTTCTCCCCTGAAAATAGCCTTGATACCGTTTCCGGCCAGGCTGCCGTCAGTTTCCGGGTCGAGCAGGCTGTTGCCTTCCCTGTCCGTTATTTCCATGTAGACGTTTATGCCGGATATGTCCCACAGCCATGCAGTGTCACTGCACGGGATGGAATCCCTGCCGTTTTCCGCGCGTGTATCGCTTCCGTTGCTCAGGCTGTCATCGCGGACATTGTACTTGTTGCAGCCGCCGGAGGCGGCTATGGCCATGAGTGCTAAGGCTGCAATAGTCAGAATGATAGTGAGTTTTTTCATATTATATTTGTTTTATTAATTTACAGTCACGCTGCGCTTCGGCATTGTCAGAACAGGTTTCGCCACTGCTCCCCGCTTGCAGTTTGTTTTATGATTTTTACCGGTCTTTCTGTTTCGGGAAGGCATGCGGTAACTGCCGCGGAATCCGGCAAGGAACGGCGGAAAAAGCGCGCCCGGTGCCGTTGATGGCTGTTTTCCGATAATTTCATGATAATATGGTTTAAACAAACAACGGCTGTAATATAGTGAAAAGATACAGAAAATACAAATTTTCCGTTACATTTTCGGACAATAGCGTTCCTACGCTATTACAGAGGGGTTTTGATATGTTTCCGGCGGACTGTCTACTTGCGGTTTTTCCTGCGGGAGCGCAGGTGGGAGGCGGCCATTACGAGGGCCTCGTCGCGGGCGATGTACCGCATGGCTATGAATGTTAGTATGGCGGCGGCAATCGGGAATACGGCGGTAATGCAGGGGACCATTCCTGTGTCCCGGAATTTGATGTAGTAGACTATGAGATATGCCTGGTATCCGATGAGGATCAGCGTGTTTATGTTGCAGATGCGTATCTGCATGATTCTTTTCCTATAGTAGAAGATGGTCGCAATGCAAAGCACTGTGGTGACCAGTGTCATGATGAGTGTGGGGTAGATCTCCACGTATCTTACGATATCCGCGACTCCCTCGGGCCCCATTATCTTTACCATGGGTGTGAAGAACATGGATATGAGAAGGCCGGCGGCAATGGTCAGAAAGAGGGTCTGTATTCTTTGTATCATGGTGCAAACATACTCAAAACGGCGGACATATCGAAAAAATGCTTAGATTTGACTCCAAAAACCGTATTGATTATGGAAAGAATTGGAAATTCGGAACTGATTGTCAACGGGGACGGGTCGGTATTCCACCTTCACCTGAAGCCGGAGCATCTGGCGGACACAGTCATACTTGTTGGCGACCCGGGCAGGGTGCAGATGGTTGCTTCGTTTTTCACTTCGGTCGAAAGCTCTTCATCGTCGAGAGAGTTCAACAGCGTGACAGGCGTGTACGGGGGAAAGAGGATGACAGTCCTTTCTACCGGCATAGGTTGTGACAATATTGACATAGTTATGACCGAGCTGGACGCACTTGCCAATGTGGATTTTTCCACAAGGACGGTAAGGGAGGACAGGCGGAGGCTTACGATACTCAGGATAGGCTCCTGCGGTGCCCTTCATGCCGATATCCCTCTCGGGGCATACGTGTTTTCAGATATTTCAATCGGGTTCGACGGCCTGCTCAACTGGTATGCGGGCAGGGAGGAGGTTTCCGACAGGGGCATGGAGGAGGCTCTCATGTCCCATTTGGGCTGGAACAGGTATCTTCCCGTTCCGTATTTCGCGAAAGCTTCCGAGCGCCTTTCGGCCCTTTTCGCTGACAGTACTGTAGGGGGGATGACCATATCCGCGTCGGGATTCTACGGGCCCCAGTGCCGTGTGGTGCGGCTGCCCCTGGCTATCCCTGATCTTATGGAGAAGATCGAGTCTTTCAGGTACGGCGGCATGAGGATAAACAATTTTGAAATGGAAGGCTCGGCAATAGCCGGCCTTGCCCGCAAGCTCGGGCACGATGCCGGTACGGTCTGCCTTGCGATTGCCAACAGGTACGTGAAGGACGCCAATCCGGATTATCCGCCGCTGATGCGCTCCCTTGTGGAAATGTGCCTCGACAGGCTGTCTTCACTGTAGTCTATGGCTGGACCGGGCAACAGTGTTTCCGGTGCCGTACCAGAGGAGTACGGACGCCTTCTCGCCCTGGCTGAAGACGATGACCCGTGTACGGCAGAGGCGGTGGACAGAAGGATGTTTGAGATCGGGCG
Source organism: Candidatus Coprenecus stercoripullorum (assembly GCA_018715745.1). Taxonomy (GTDB): domain Bacteria; phylum Bacteroidota; class Bacteroidia; order Bacteroidales; family UBA932; genus Coprenecus; species Coprenecus stercoripullorum. Next base: position 725 of record DVLA01000005.1, on the reverse strand, counting down.
CCCGTTTTTAGAATATATGGTCCGCCTGAGGGAGACATCCCGCAGCCCGGTACCCTGGAATGTGCTGGAAGGGAAAATCCTGAACCTTAACGGCCGCCTTTCTCTCGGAGACCTGAACATGCAGCTCGGTTCGGGCTATCCCGACCTGACGGCATGTATCTATCTCGTGTGCAGGATATGCGACCCTTATCTGCCCCGTCACTCCATGGACTCCCTTTTCTCTCCGCTGGTCTCGGCCGTGCTTGCTGAGTTTACGGAATACAAGACGGCTGTGGAGAAGACGGAAATACTGAGTTATGTGTTCTTCCGCAGGTTCAGCATAGTTACCTCCGCCGGCCCCGGCGGGCTGTGCCTTTCCGTTTTCGATGTCCTCGGGAGGGGATGCGGCTATCTTCTGCCTTTGTCGGTGATATATATGATGCTTGCGCGTCAGACCGGCATGGAAATATATCCCGCCTGCAACAGGCTCGGGTTCATTCCGGCATATGTAAGGGACGGCAGGGCAGTCTTTTTCATCAATCTTCCGGACAGGGGCCGCATAATGCCGGTAAGGCTTTTCGATTCCCTGTTCGCGGACGCCCGGCGCAAGGGGGGGCGTTTTCTCATATCGACGGACACCGCGGTCGTAAGGATGTACGCGGATGTCATGAGGAGCTATTATGCCTCATCCGGGGATGCCGCCCGTTCCGGACCTGTCTCTTATACACATCTCCGAGCCCACGAGA
>DVLA01000024.1 GCA_018715745.1 Candidatus Coprenecus stercoripullorum | reverse complement strand
GCGTAGCCTGCATGGACTGTATAGACAACTGCCCTCACGGGGCCATAAAATACAGGCCCGGCTACAGAATGAGTAAAAGGGAAACAGATACCGATACATCACGCAGGAGTTTCATGGCAATATCGGCAATGCTCGCGACATCCGCCGTTCTCAAGGCCGAAGAAAAGAAAGTGGACGGGGGGCTTGCCGTAATCGAGGACAAAAAGATTCCTGAAAGGGCGACAAGGATAGTCCCGCCGGGAACGCTGAGCGTCCGCAACTTCGCACAACACTGTACCGGATGCCAGCTATGTGTCTCCGTATGTCCCAATTACGTATTGCGTCCGTCTGCATCTCCCCTGACCCTCATGCAGCCCGAAATGTCGTATGAACGCGGCTATTGCCGTCCAGAGTGCAATAAATGCTCTCAAGTATGCCCGGCCGGAGCCATAAGGCCGATTACGACAGAGGAAAAGTCTTCGACCCAGATAGGCCATGCCGTATGGGTAAAGGAAAACTGCATACCACTGACGGACGGAGTACATTGCGGCAACTGCGCCCGCCACTGTCCTTCCGGCGCCATACAGATGGTTCCCATAGGAAACGGCAAAGGCAAACGCCGCAGGCAACATGCAGGAGGACTGAAAATACCTGTCATAAATACCGAAAGGTGCATCGGCTGCGGTGCATGCGAGAACCTGTGCCCGGCAAGGCCGTTCACAGCCATCTACGTGGAAGGCAATTCCGTTCATAACATTATCTAAATCCGACAGAACATGAAAACCGAAAAAGATATATCGCGCAGGGAGTTTTTCAGGAAGATGGGGGCAGCCGGCATGGCTGTCGCCGGGCTTGCTGCATGCACGGAAGCAGGGAGACGCACTGTATCAACAGGAACTTCCGAAGAAAGCTACGGGGAAATGACCTACCGGACAAATCCTTCCACCTCGGATAAAGTATCCCTGCTCGGCTACGGATGCATGCGCTGGCCCACGGTAGACGGAAAAAGCAACGGGGCCATAGATCAGGAAACGGTAAACGAACTTGTAGACTATGCAATAGCACATGGGGTAAACTATTTCGACACATCGCCGGCATACTGCCAGGGGCAGTCTGAACGCGCTACTGGAATCGCCCTGAGCCGTTATCCACGCAACAGCTATTACCTTGCCACCAAACTTTCCAACTTTGCATCGTCCACATGGAGCAGGGAAGCATCCATAGACATGTACCGCAATTCCTTAAAGGAGCTGCAGACTGACTACATAGATTACATGCTCCTGCACGCAATCGGACAGGGAGGGATGAAGGCACTTGAGGACAGGTATCTGAACAACGGCATTCTGGATTTCCTGCTCGAAGAGCGCAAGGCCGGGAGAATCCGGAATCTCGGATTCTCATATCACGGGGACATAGAAGTGTTCGACTATCTCCTTTCAAGACAGGATGAATACAAGTGGGACTTCGTACAGATCCAGCTGAACTACCTGGACTGGAAATACGCCAAAGACATAAACCCGCGCAACACAAATGCGGAATATCTGTACAATGAACTGTCTAAAAGGAACATACCGGCCATTATCATGGAGCCATTGCTCGGCGGGCGCCTTTCCAACGTTCCGGACAATATAGTGGCCAGGCTGAAACAGCGCGAACCTGAAGAAAGCGTAGCATCATGGGCTTTCCGTTTCGCAGGAAGTTTCCCGGGCGTACTGACCGTCCTGAGCGGAATGACAAGAATGGAGCACCTGCAGGACAACCTGCATACGTTCTCACCGCTGAAACCGTTGAGCGAAGAAGAGTTCGGATTCCTTCAGGAAACGGCCACACTGATGATGCAGTTCGAGACGATTCCCTGCAACGACTGCAAATACTGTATGCCCTGCCCGTACGGGATAGACATCCCCGCCGTCCTTCTTCACTACAACAAATGCCTGAACGAAGGTAACATACCTGCAGGTGACAAGGCCAGGGAGAGCTATCGGAAAGCAAGGAGGGCATTCCTGGTAGGATATGACAGGAGCGTCCCGCGGCTGAGACAGGCAAGCCACTGCATAGGCTGCAATCAATGTTCGCCGCACTGTCCCCAAAGCATAGACATACCCCGGGAACTGCACCGCATAGACCGCTTCGCTGAGAGCCTTAAAAGAGATGGACCGGGATTATGACAGGGGGACATTCTCCCTACCTGTTGAACCTGATCATGTGGATTTTCTCTTCCCCGCGCGCGTTGAGCATGCGTTCTATCGCGACGTCTTCGTTTATTCCGGCTGTCAGTTCTGCAACCCTGTCTTTTCCGAAAATATCGGCAAAAGCGGTATTGGCGACCCTGTCTTCCGTCAGTTTCCGGAATTTATCCGAGTAGCCATCCACAGGTATATTCCCGCCGGCCGAAGTGTTATGCGCACTTTTCAATGCGCTTAAAATGTCGTTATCCACCTCAGGCGTTTTCCCCCAGATTTTATGGACCGTCTTTACTATTCTCTCTGTCAGAAAAGAGGCCTTGAACTCCAAGGTTCCCATATCCCTCATCTTCGTATCGCGGTCTATAGACGGGTCTGACAGATGGGCAAGGGCCACATCCACCTCCTCATTGTAATTCCGCATCTTCAGATACAGGTCGTGCATGGCCCTGTACTCCGCATCGCGGCCGTAAAACACATCAAGGTGAATATTCTCCAGAGGAATCTTGAGTTTTATAAGATGCTCTTCGGAAGGATAGGCATCCCATGAGAGTTCATCGAGCTTCGTACGCACCGCAAGAGTTATTATAAGGTTCCTGTACAGATGCCTTACAAGGTCGTTCAGCAGGCTGCGCTGCGCATCCTTAGAAAGCTTCTTCGTATTCCCCTCGGTTTTCTTCTGTGCCGTATAAGTGATAATACCGAAAACAAGGGATGCAATCGCGATTCCAAGAGAGAGCAGAACCCAGAAATTACGGTCATCCTTCCAGAAATGGAACATCGTATTTTCGCGTATGCCTTCCATCACTGCAAGTCCTTCATGTGCTATGGAATCCGAAACCGGAAAAGATTGGGCACAGGCCCATGTGCCTATAATCCAGAACATCGCCGATAAAAATATCCTTTTCATAAACCTGATAATTTTAAAAATACAAATATACGCAGAAGCCGAGAGCAGAGCGAATGAGCTTGCTCAATTTTGCTTTGCCGAGGCGCACAAGTATATGCGGCGGAGCCGAATATACGCAGAAACCGAGAGTAATGAAAATGAACTTGTTCAATTTTCATTACCGAGGTGCTACAGTATATGTGACGAAGTCAAATATACTCAGAAGCCGGGAGCAGAACAAAGGCAGAATATATATAAGCCTACCCGGAAAGAAGTAAAATCCGGCGCCTTTACCGACACCGGATTCTACCTTTTCACAATTATAATCAATTTCCAGCCTGTCTACCTGATGAAAAGAGAACCGAGTACGGCATTGGTGGTTCCGTCAGTCATGACTGTTTCCTGTCCGTCCAGCCAGTACTTGATCCTGTAATTTGTGGTACCTTCCTCTTGTTCGATACCCGCACAGAGAACATGATCCCCTATTACATATATTTCGTTCAGACATGCGTTCCCGTAATCCGTCAGCGAAACCATCTCGCCGTTTTTCCAATATACGGCCTTTCTGTCGAGGCCAAGCCCTTCGCTACCGACAATATAAACATTCCCTTCATCATCCACGTCTATTGCCTGGACATAAACTGAAATATCCGAAGGAATGTCATAGCCTTCTCCGTTGACCCACCAGCAGGCGACATACTTGTCCACGTCCAGGTACATGCCGCATACATATACGTTTCCGTCCTTCACCGTCATGGAGGCCAGTTCTACCTTTGTAGAACCGAAATCGTCCAACTCGTATCTCTCCCCGTTCTTATAGTAACAGGGGACGCCCACATCCTCTACCGTTATATACACGTTTCCGTCCTCCACTGCCACCTTTCCGGCTTCCGCATATCGGCTTTCAAGCACTACGTTCTGTTCCATATTTTTCCAGTAGGATGCCTTGAACTGGTTGACATATGCAAATAACTCTTCATCATATTCACTCCAGTATTCGTATGAACTGAAATACACATCACCGGTCGCTTCATCAATAGTTACAGAGTTGCAGATCTGCGATGAACAGGATACTGTCTGTACATATGAGAAGCCTGTCTCCTCGCTCCAGTACCATCCCTCGCTTCCTCCAATACCGTTATATCCGACAAGATGCATAGTACCGTCCGCCTCGACATACATATCTCTTATATTGCCGGCCTCGATCAGGGATTTTTCCCCGTTGTACCAGATTGTCGCCCAATTGTCTTCACTCCCTCCGAACCACATCTGCAGTCCGTTCTGCTCGACGGCGAATGTGGCGTAAGTCGTATCCGCCGATTTGATGGTGACCGTTCCGGGTGTCATCGGCTCAAGGGATACCGAAGGTTCGGCGGTAACCGTAAATCCGGTCTCGCTTTGGGCTATCACGCAC
>DVLA01000023.1 GCA_018715745.1 Candidatus Coprenecus stercoripullorum | reverse complement strand
TCGGACTTCTGCCAAGAGCTATATCCCCGCCAAGAAGCTGGGCTATCCATTCCTTGACAACAGTCTTGCCGTTGCTCCCGGTTATCCCCGCAACAACGGCCCGGCACTCCTGTCTGTAGCGTGCCGCCCGGTCCTGCAATTCTTTAAGCGTGTCATCGCAATAAAATACCGAGGCACCCTCCATTTTATCGAACTGCGGCCTGTGCTCGCTGGCGACAAAATGCCTTACGCCCTTTGAATACAGGCCCTCAATATAGTCATGTCCGTCGTGATTTTTCCCTTTGAGCGCATAAAACTCTGTTTCCGACGGAATAAGGACAGTCCTGCTGTCGACGGATATTTTCATACTGCCAATATAAATATTATATTTGAAAAAAAGATATGAGACTCAAAAACATTCTCTGCATAATCCCGGTCCTGGCAGCCGCCTTATCCTGCACGGACCCTGCTGCCGGAACGGGCGGATACGGAAAAAACGCCCCGGAATACGCATCGCTCATAGAAATAGCGGACAAGGACGGATATACGGAAGTATCCGTAAGGAATCCGTGGGACACGGCCGGACTTCTCCACAAATACATACTCATAGACCGCGACAGTCCCGTCCCTGCAGGCATTCCGGCAGGAAGCATTATAAGAACACCGGTAGAAAGGGCAGTAACGTACTCCACCATACATGCAGCCATAATAGAAGAGCTCGGAAAGAGCGATAAAATCGTAGGGATATGCGAACCCCAGTACCTTACCTCAGCCGCACTTAAAAAAGCCGTACGGGAGGGAAGCATAGCCGACTGCGGGAATTCGGTCTCCCCGAATATCGAAAGAATCATCAGTACACAGGCTGAAGTCCTGATTGCCACCCCGTTCCAGAACAGCAGCTACGGAGCTGCGGAAAAAATCGGCATACCTATCATTGAAGGGGCAGACTACATGGAAAGGCACCCGCTCGGCAGGGCCGAATGGATACGGTTCTTCGGGCTTCTGTTCGGCTGCCCTGAAAAGGCAGATTCGATATTCCGCTCGACAGAAAAGAGATACACGGGAATACGCGACAGTGTTTCGGCCGCCATAAGTGCAGGGAAGGCGGCAAGGCCGCTGCTTATGGCCGAGAAACGCTACGGAGGGTTGTGGGGGGTCGCCGCCAGGAACAGCTATATGGCAGCAATGTACAGGGATGCCGGAGCCTGTTATCCTTTCGGGGACATAGAAGGGGGTGGCAGCGCCCAGATGTCATTCGAGACAATACTCGAAAGGTGCATAAATGCAGATATATGGATATTCAAATATGCTTCGGACGAGCCCATGACATACAACGGGCTGCTTGCCGAGTACCCCCTGTACGCCGAATTCGCCCCTTTCACCGACAGGAACATTTATGCCTGCAACACACTCGGGACAGACTATTATGAAGTAGTTGCCATACACCCCGAGATTATCCTTGAAGACCTCGTAAGGATTTTCCATCCCGGGCTTCTTCCGGAAAAAGGGAGCGCATACTTCGGGCCACTGTCCCTATAAGGCTGCAATTGACACGGCTGCCGTCGCGCAGTACGATGTCAATGTCGTTTCCGGAGCGGCATTCTACCCGAATCATCCCCTCACGGGGGGCAACAGGGGTCAGTCCGTTGCGCATAATGGCATTGGACACCCATCTGGTTACGGAAGGCTCTCCGCTTATCCCTACTTCTCCTGCGGACACGGAATAGCCCATCTTCCCTGTCGTGCTGTCAAATGTTATCCCGTCCCGGTTGAAATAATCCGCTACCGCGCCTGAAAGTATCAGGTCCTCAGGGGCACCGCATGCCAAGGCCCTGCCCTTTGCTATTATAATCAGGGTATCGGCGAAACTTATCGCATTATCGAGGTCATGGGTAGAGAGCAGCACCGTCTTCCCGGACTCCACGGCTGTCTTTCTCAGAAGCCTCATAGTCTCTATCCTGCTCAGTGCGTCGAGAAAGGCCGTCGGCTCATCAAGCACCATAACTGGGCACTCCTGTGCCAGGAGTTTTGCAATCATGGCTTTCTGCCTTTCACCGTCGGAAAGGTCGGATACATAACATCCGGCCTTCGCAGCTATCCCGACGGCCTCCATGGCATCCGCCACCGCCTGCCTGTCCCTGAGGCCGAGCCTGCCGAAAAAATCGGTAAAGGGGTGCCTGCCAAGCGAGACAAGGTCATACACTGACATTCCCCCGACATTGGTCCCGCCAGTAAAAACAGTGCCGAGCACCATGGACAACTCCCTGTGGGAATAATCCCTGACAGGCCTGCCTCCAATAAGCACCTCCCCGGCCAGGGGCGGGATAATCCCGCACATTGTCTTTATCAGGGTCGATTTGCCGGCGCCGTTCAGTCCGAGCAGACAGGTCAGGCCTCCGGGCGACACCTCGAAATCCATCCCTTCGTGTACTGGTTTAATGCGCCCGCCAGGCAGCCTGTACCCGATATTCAGCCCTGAGGCCGATATGCACAGCCCGGCAATATTTTCCATATCAGTCAAAATATTGTATGTTTCTCTTATTGACAATCACATATATAATCACAGGCGCGCCGAGAAGGGGGGTGACGGCATTAAGCGGAAGAACCGCACCGCTGCCGGGTACGACAGTCAGCATATTGCACAACAATGCGACACAGGCCCCGCACAGGATGGTTACAGGCACAAGGCGCCTGTGGTCGGAAGTACCGCACAGAAGCCTTGCCACATGCGGGACAGCCAGCCCTATAAACGATATCGGACCGCAGAAGGCCGTAACTACGGCAGTCATTACCCCTGTACACAGCAGGACTGCAAGCCTCGTCCTTCTCACGTTTATTCCGAGACTGCGGGCATTGGCGTCCCCGAGCAGAAGGGCGTTCAAAGGCTTTATCAGCATCACCGCACCCGCAAGTCCCGAAATAAGGAATGCAGAGAAATACGGTAATTTCTGAAGGGATACGGATGAAAAGTCTCCCATGCCCCACATGACGAACTGCCGCACCTTGTCGGCCGAAGCATAATAATTGAGCACAGATATGGCCGAAGAGACCATATAGCCCGTCATCATCCCGATTATTAGAAGCATGACGTTGCTCCTTACCTTTTTTGAAAAATAAATTATTACCGCAAGTATTGTCAGTGCCCCCGCCAGGGCGGAAAAGACTACGGCCATATATCCGCCGAAAGAAGAGACGGCCCCGACGCCGCACAGCATGACTATGGCCACTCCGAGATTGGCCCCGTCACTTATGCCGAGTATGGACGGACCGGCAAGAGGGTTCCTGAAAAAGGTCTGAAGCAACAGCCCGCTGACCGCAAGGGCGGCGCCGGAAAGCAGGGCAGTAAGCGCCTGGGGTATACGCGAGCCGGTAATTATGACACTGAATGCCTGGGGGGCTTCCCCGTTTCCGGCAATGACATCCCACAGCAACGGCAGGGGGATGGAGACCGCCCCGTATGCTATGTTCCCGATAAAAAGCAAGGGCATAAGGGCCAGCAGTACGATATAGACATTCGGACTCCGTCTCATACGGGTGAACCAGCGGGAATTCCTATTTGCCCGTATAATTGAAAGGTGTCAGCCTCCGCAACTCGTCCTTCACGCTGTCCGGGACGTCGAGAGAGTCGATAAAATCCCTGATTGTCCTGTCAGACACTGCCTCCCCGGTACGTGTCAACGCCTTGAGCGTCTCGTAAGGATTTGGATAACCTTCCCTGCGGAGAATGGTCTGGATGCCCTCTGCAACCACTTCCCAGTTGTCACTCAGATCCCTTTCAATGGCAGTCCTGTTCAGAATAAGTTTTCCGAGCCCTTTGGCAAGTGACTTCAGGGCTATTATTGAATGCGCCACCGGCACGCCGATATTCCTCAGTACTGTAGAGTCTGTCAGGTCCCGCTGAAGTCTCGACACAGGCAGCTTGGAAGCGAGAAATTCGCACACCGCATTGGCCATCAACAGATTGCCTTCAGCATTTTCAAAATCTATGGGATTCACCTTATGCGGCATTGCTGACGAGCCTACCTCCCCTTCCCTGATTTTCTGCTTGAAATACTCCATCGATATATACGTCCACATGTCCCTGCACAGGTCCACCAGGATATTGTTTATCCTTTTAAGCGCATCGAACAGGGCGGCCGTATTGTCGTAATGCTCGATCTGGGTAGTAGGGTAAGAGCGTTTGAGGCCGAGGGTCTCTTCCACGAAACTTTCCGCAAAAGAATTCCAGTCCACATCGGGATATGCAGCATAATGGGCATTCATATTGCCCGTAGCCCCTCCGAACTTCGCTGAAAAAGGCACGCTCTGCAATGCCTTGAGCTGTTCCGACAGCCTTACCGCAAACACCATGATTTCCTTTCCCACCCTGGTAGGCGAGGCCGGCTGGCCGTGGGTCCTGGCCAGCATAGGTATGTCCCCCCACTCTTCAGCCATGGATGAAAGGGTGTCCATTACACCGTAGAGCTGGGGAAGATACACGTCCTGCATGCCTTCCATAAGGCTCAACGGAACTGCGGTATTGTTGATATCCTGGGAAGTCAGTCCGAAATGTACGAATTCCTTATGCCGGGGAGAAATGCCCATGCTGTCGAAACGGGACTTGATATAATATTCCACTGCCTTTACATCATGATTCGTCGTCTTCTCTATTTCCTTTACCCTGGCAGCATCTTCTTCCGTCATATCCCTGTAGATATTCCTCATGTCTTCGAACCGGCTCCGGTCGAAATCGGCAAGCTGCGGCAGGGGTATCCCGCACAAGGCTATGAAATATTCTATCTCTATCTGTACCCTGTACCTTATCAGTGCAAATTCAGAAAAATAGGAGGAGAGCTCGCTCACCTGCCTGTAATACCTTCCGTCGATAGGGGAAATGGATGTAAGCATAACTTGATATATTATGAGTGCAAAGATAATACAAAAAAGTGAGATACTGAGCAAATCACGGAAATATGATTGAAAGTTAATGGTTTATGGGATTTTGGAGATTTGAGTGAGTGCCAACTGAAACCGGGAAAAAGCCAACTTGAACCGGATTTGCGTTACCAGCTCGTTACCTGAAATCGGAACGGGTAACGGAATGGAAAAGCCCGGCAAAACATGGCAGAAGCTGCAATCATACAGGCGGTTGGCGAGATTCAGGATGAAAAAGTCTTGCGGCAGGTTCGATTGCGTTGGTCTGCTGCGGTTTACATACAGGCAAACAGCTCTACACAAGGTAATTTTGCAACCATAAAAAAGTAGGAACTATGAGTAGAGCGA
>DVLA01000022.1 GCA_018715745.1 Candidatus Coprenecus stercoripullorum | reverse complement strand
CGGCCAGAAGCAGGGGCAGGCAGGCAATGTAGGCCAGCGCCGCCCGTTTTGAGGTTTTGTTTTTCTTCATCATGGTGATTCGGTTTTTAATTTTGCTGTGACTGAAGCTGCTCGCGATCAGGAAACGGTTGTCTCCCACAGCTTTCCTCACTAACAAGAGTTGATATTTGGTAGCATCGATGCCTTGTTTGAGAACTGCCTCGTCAGCCTCGTATTCGTGCATCATCCGGATCTCGGAGCGTATCATCCAGACTAACGGGTTGAACCAGTAGAGTGCGCAGACTATCGACATGAAAAGCATGTCCGCCGAATGGCGCCGGCCAGCGTGCGTACATTCATGGAGCAGTATTTCCGGGTGATTTTCATAGTCGTTTCGGCTGATAACTACATGGTTCATGAAACTGAACGACGGCATGTCCTTCTCCGATACGTGAAGCATCACGTGTCTTTTCCCGTTGTAACAGTAGCGCACGCCCTTATATCGGCGTATGGTTTTGCGTATACGGGCTGAAGACACGGCCGAAGATATAATGACGGCGGCGAACCCTGCGGCATAGGCCGAGTGTGCCAGCATTTTCCAGTCCGGCCCGTGCACAGCTGCCTCCGCCGCATTCTCCGCTCCGACAGCGGTTGCGGGCAGGAAAATCTGCAAAGGCGGGAAAACGTCAGCCGGGGGGATATCCACATTTATCCTGACTGTCGGCAGCATCAGGCATGCGGCCGTTCCGGACAGCAGGACCGCACGGTTGAGGCGGAACAGCGTGGTCTTCCTCATGAACAGCATGAAGAAAGCGTAGAATCCCGCCAGCAACAGGGCCGTTTTCAATAGCCAATGTATCATTTTCCACTGTTTTTGTTTTCTATTTCAGCTATCAGGGCCTTCAGCTCCTCAAGCCCCATCTTTTCCTCCTCCACGAACTGCGAGACCAGGCTGGTATATGAGTTGTCGTAGTACCTTGACACCAGGTCCCCGACAGTCTGTCCCCGGTATTCCCGACCGCTTATCGCGACGCTGTACCGGTACGAGTTGGCCATGGGCCTGCGGACTACGAATCCTTTTTCCTCCAGAAACCTTACCTGGGTCGCCACGGTATTGTAATTTGGTTTGGGATCGGGCATGGCTGCTACTATGTCCCTGATAAACATTCCTTCTCCCTTGTCATTCCAGAGTATGTCCATCACCTCTTCTTCTTTGGCCGTAAGTCTCTGCTTCATATCGGTATTTTATTTGTTGTTTTTCGCAAAGGTAATCAAAAATCCCACAACTCCTAATTTTTTTAGTAGTTTTCTTAATTTTTATAGTGGCATATAAGACGTCCGCAGAATTTGCCCCTGCCTGAGACAATCGGGAGTTTTTGCTTAATTTTGTAGATTATGAGAGTATATGTTGCAGCAGTACTGTTTGTGGCCCTGTCTTTCCCGTGTGCCGGGAATGGAGGGGAGGCAGACAGCGGCATGGGCGTTTTCAGCCGTCTCAACGCTCTTGCCAACAGCGGGCGTCACAGGGAGTTCATTTCGCTGGCCATGCCGCTTTACAGGCAGGCTGTACAGGAAAATGACCTGAGGGCATCTCTGCTCCTCGGTGCAGGCATAGCGGAAATGTACGTAAAGATTGACGAAGGGGATTCTGCAAGAAAGTATCTCGATACCCTGCTGCCCTTGGCTGAGGAAGCCGGGTATACCTCTGTCCTTATGAAGCTTTATAACATCTGCGGCATGTATGCACTGTATTACAGGCTGGACTATGCCGAGGCCGCGGGATATTTCCTTAAGGCGACCGCCTATGTAAGGGATACCCTGAACGACGGCAATTATCGGATAATTGCAAACAACCTGGCCCATACCTATAATCTCAAGCAGGATACGGCCGGACTGAAGTATTCGCTTCAGACCTACAGGGCCGGGAAGAAACTCGGCGATGACCATCTCGTCTTTCTCGGTTCGGTAAATACGGCTACCCAATATTGTCTGAGAAAGGACTGGGACAATGCCTTTTCCTATATTTCGGAGGCTCTCGGCCTTGTGGACAGGTTTTATGGAAAGGTAGAGGTGTATTCCGTATATGCCGATGTCCTCTCCGCCCTTGGCGAGAATGCCGGGGCCGAGAAATATTATACCATGGCGCTGGCCCTTGCCGACAGTGCGGAGACAGTTACCGTATGCGGGCTGTGCAGAAGCTACGGGCGTTTCCTTATAAAGGAGGGAAGGCCCTCCGAGGCAGCGGATATTTTCAGCAAGGGCATAGCGCTCGCCCTTAAGGCGAAGAGCTACATGTACAGATACGAACTGTATCTCGGTCTGTCGGAAGCGCTTGATCTTACAGGGGATACCCGTGGCGCGCTTGACAATTTCAGGATATACCACTATCTGTGCGACAGTGTATTTAATACCGAGAAGGAGCGCTCCATGAATGAAATGCTTGTGAAATACGAGACGGAGAAAACGGCAAGGCTACTCCAGGAAAAAAGCAGGAGGCTGGATGCGGCCGTTTACGTGATAATATTGATGGCAGTGATAATATCGGCCGTAGTAATCCTGTCCATGCGCAGGAGGTATATGTATAAGCAACTGGTGGCCAGGCATTATGATGCTTATGAGAAAGAAAGGAAAAGGGAAATGGCGCGGGATGCCTGCGACACGGGCGGACGGGAGGATTCCGAGCAGGTCCGCCTGAGGGCGCTGTTTGACAGGGTGGCTGCACTTATGCAGGAAGAAAAGATATACCGCAGGAGCGATATGGGAATAGATATGGTGGCCCGCCTGCTTAACTCCAACCGTTCCTATGTGTCGGCTGCGGTAAACAGGTTTTCGGGGATGGAGTTCAGGCAATATGTCAATTCCCTGAGAATATCGGAAGCCGTATCCATGCTTTCCGATCCGTCGGACGACACCCCTTTGAAAGCCATGTATGCGGATCTCGGCTTTAACAGCGCCTCTTCGTTCTATCGGGCGTTCCAGAATGCTACAGGCGTCCCCCCTTCCCAATACAGAAAGGAAGTGAGGAAAATCCGTCAGGAACAGTTTCCCAAAACGTAAAGTTTGAAGTTTTGACATAAAATGGGTTTGCGGCTTTTTTCGTCCGTCAGTACCTTTATCGAAAAATTCAATTCTATAAATTAAATTCTTCGATATGAAAAAGGACCTTTTGATTTCATTTTGCCTGGCAGCCCTGGCTGCGGCACTGTTTTCTTGCAAGGAGAAGGAAGAGCCGGCCGTCCCGCCCGTCAATGAACCGGATGCCCCGGAAGTTTCGCTGTCAAGGGTAGACTCGACGCTGACATCGATAACTTTCCTGATTGAGGCTACGGATGCAGAGTATGCCTCCTATATGGTCATAGGTGCGCATGACGATATCCCTTCGGCGGAGACCGTACTTTCTGAAGGGAAGACCATTATGGCTGAAGATTCCACGATAGGCGAGAAAGTGGAATATTTCGGACTTGAGACGGCGGAGCAGTACGTAGTTGTGGCGGCTGCCGCGAACGGCGAACTCGTTTCGGGCCCGGTAACGCTTACAATGTCTACGGTCTCGGATTATTATGCCGACTTCAATGCCGAATGGCCCACATTATGGTACTACGGCCCGCAGGACGGGACAGCTGTAGACATGTTCTTCCTCCAGCTCTCTACTGCCGAGGCGGATGTTATGGCTTCTCCTCTCGAGGGCGGGAAGCTGATTCGTCTGTACCTCTATACTGAAAGCACCGGAGGCGACCTTCAGCTTGTCCCCGGTACTTATACTCTCGGGGCCGAGGGGGCGTATGAGAAATTCACTATCGATCCGTCGACGAGCGTATATGCGACGGGAACCACTGCCGATGACTGGACACAGGTGTATTTCGAGAGCGGTACCCTTGAAGTGACGGCCGAAGGGGACGGATATTACCTTAAGGCCGATATGGTGATAGCTGACGGGGAAAGCAGCAAGGTACGCGCCCGTTTCGAGGGCATTATCGCTACCGGGGATATTTCGTCCGGCTACCTTGATTTCAATTCCGAGGTGGAGCAGACCATGACGGGGCTTTCAGGAAGGGTGCGCGCATCTTCGTCCGCTCCAGGGTTGAGCAATGCTTCTGTCACACTGTACAATTGCGTGCTGGACTCCGACGGCTATGTAGTGGGCCCTGGCTATCTTTTCAACATGGAGCTGTATATGCCTACAAATGATGAAGGTATATATGACGGTGAGTACGAGGCCAATCCCGACTGGGGCGATGCAGTATACCCGGAATATACATATATCACCGGATTCCTTTACGACATGTTCGGCATGGTAGTACCGCAAGGTACCTATGTGTCGGAATATTACGATAATGGAAGCCTTATCAGGGTAGGTGTAATCGTAAGCGGCACCATTACTGTCCGGCAGGAGGGCGGACACATCAGTATTACGACCGAATGCCTTACGGACAGGGGCGTCCCTGTCAGGATAACATACGACGGGGATGATATCCCTTTGGTCCAGACAGGGGCGGAAAGCCTGCCATGTACCGAAGGAAATGGCGTTGAAGCCGGCCTTATGCCGGCCCCGTTCCCGGCATTTGGCTGTATCGGATAGCCCGGAGGTTCTCTTGTCCCGAGCCGGTCTTGCACCGTACCCTTTTGCATTTGCTCCGGTTTTGCTATTTTAGCGGCCGGAATGGCTTCTGATTTCATACATGGTACAACAGTCTGCCTGCTGCCGTTGCATAAAGCGGCGGCAGGCTTTTCCATACTGTATTCCAGGCTGCTGTATTTCATCATGGCCGCAGTGTCGGCAGCCGTTCTTTCCGTTACGGACTGTTCCGGCAGGGACCGGACCTTTTCCTACAGGGGATTTTCCGGCGGAATGATGCTGCATGCCGGATATGTGTCCGGAAAGCCTTTTGAGATTATTCAGGACGGCTCTGTTGCAGGAGTCTGTAAGGTAGAGGGAGCGGCTTACGGGATAGGAGGTCTCGCCAAGTTCCATTTCGGGACTGCCGCCGACCAGTTGCGCCTGGGTATCGAGGGCTACAGTACGAATGTCGGCTATACGCCGCATGGCAGTTATGCCTCTACCGGATGGGGTGGATTGACGGTGGATTATATAAGGCAGGCGGAAAAGGGAAGAGTAAGTCCGTTTGTCGGGGTGACTGTCGGCGGGGGAGGGACGAAGAACCATGTAATGATAGGAGGGGATTCTTCCGATTTCGCGACAGAGAGTGCATTTGTCTTCCGCAGATATACCTTTATGGCCATAGCCCCTTTTATCGGCATCGAGATTTCCGTCGGGAAACGGTTGCGGATAGTTGCCAAGGCCGATTATCTGCTTCATGCCGCCTCCCGCGTGCCTGACTTCCCCTCAGGGGTCAGACTGTATTTCGGCCTGCTGTTCTGCAGATACAGATAAACATGATATCTGTCACATCCGGGAACACCAGACACTATTATTGTTTGGGGCTTGTTATTGTTGAATTTTAATTTTTTGGTATTATGAGAAAAACTTTCATTCCTGCCGTACTTCTTATGGCTTTCTGCATGCTTTTCCCCTCCGTGTCTTTTGCACAGGATGCCGTAAGGGCGAACGGTTCCGACACTGTCGTGGTTGTACTTGCAGGCGATACCGGCCTCTCGGGGCAGGGTGTTCCGGTAAAGGACAGTACGTCCGGAAAAAAAGGAGCCTTTTCAGTTATGGCGAACATGAGTGCCCCGGTGTACGGAGCCGATTATGACAATCTCTGGTTCGGCGAACTGTCGTTTGGCTATATATTCCCCAGGGGAAGGATGATGCTTAACCTCGACCTCGGATGGATGGAGCATGATGGCATGGCCGGTGGTGACATGATAAACGGAAATATATATACGGGGATGGTGTCTTTTTCATACGGGATGTTCGGCAAAGGCAGATTTTCTCTTTATCCTACTTTGGGTGTCGGTGTGGCCTACGGGGATATCGACTATTCCAGGAATCAGGTCCGTTGTGCGGTGGATCTTGGACTGACTCTGCTTTACAGGCCGTTTGACGGAATATACACCGGCTTGGAACTTAATTATATGGGGCTCTCCAACAGTAAGAGCCAGTGGCTGATGCTCGGCATCAAGATCGGTTTTGCATTATTTTAAACTCCGTTTACAATCACGCTGCGCCTCGGCATTGTCTGAACAAGTTCAGCCACTGCACTCGGCTTGCAGTTTAGTTTAGCGGTTCCCGCTATACCGACAGCGTAATCAGGCCGGCCGGGTCGGCAAAGGGGGATGTTCCGGCGCGAAGGGCGATTTCCGTAAGATCGACAATCCGCGTTATCCCCGTTTCCGAAATGACATCCGGCGGAAGTTCGTTTTTCCCGGTTACTACCCATAGCGGCCTGCGGTATTTGCGGCACAGTGACGCTATTCCGGATACCAGTTTCCCTGAAAGCGACTGCATGTCGAGTTTACCTTCTCCCGTAACGACGAGGTCCGCTTCCTTTATTTCATCTTCTATGTGCAGCAGGTCGGCGAACACTTTCCATCCCGGTTTAAGTTGTGCGCCGAGGACCGTGTGAAGGGCGAATCCTGTCCCTCCTGCGGCCCCTGCGCCGGGGTAATTCCAGGAAGGTCCGGTATTTTGGGCAGATGCCCCGCCGTGTTTCCATTCCGTTATTACTTTTGCCCAGTTTTCAACGGCTGCGTCGATACGTCCCAGATCTTCTTTCGCCCCTCCCTTCTGGGGACCGAATACCATAGTTGCGCCGTCCGGTCCCGTAAGCGGATTGGATACGTCGCAGGCAACTGTGATTTCCGTAGAATAGAGGTGCGGGCACACATCGGGTACGCTGGCGTCGGATATGCCGGTAACCCCTTCTAAGAATGACGGTACGTCCCTGTTTCTGAATACCGACCTGTTCGCGTAGCGGAATCCCAACGCGGTGAGCATGCCGAATCCCCCGTCATTCGTGGCGCTTCCGCCAATGGCGACTGTCAGCCTCCGGCATCCGCTTTCTTCTATAAGATGCCGGATTACGAGGCCGAACCCGTAAGTGGTGGCTTTCATTATGTCTTTGCCGCATTTCGCGACTAATTCGAGCCCGCTGGCCTTGGCCATTTCTATAAAGGCGCACTTCCCGTCTCCGCTTATCAGGACGGGTACATCAACCGGATCCCCGAGCGGCCCGCAACTTGCAACAGTGATTTTCCGGAAAGGGATGCCGCCTGCCCTGTATGCCTGTTCCATTGTGTCAAGGCTGCCTTCGCCACCGTCTGCCATCGGGAACATCCTTATTTCGCGGGAACTCCTGCAGTAGCCGTTTTTGACGAGGCCTTCGGCTATGGCCGAAGCTGCCTTGACCGCACTTAGCGAACCCTTGAACTTGTCGGTGGCGATAACTGTTTTTTCAAGAGGTTTTTTTTGAGAATTGGTCACCTTGGCTTATTTTTGAAAGTTATTTTGCCAAAATTACTACATTTAATAATAGAGCGATATGAAAAAAACGACATTTTTATTATTATCCCTTCTGCTCACTGCCCTCCCTGTCAGGGCCGACGAGGGCATGTGGCTTCTTCCTTTGCTGGAGAAGATGAACGGAGGGAAAATGACGGAACTCGGATTCGAAATAACTCCGGAGGAGATATACAGCACAGAAAATATATCCCTCAAGGACGCTATCGTGCAGTTCGGGGAAGGATGTACGGGGGAGATCGTTTCCGACAGAGGGCTGCTTTTCACAAACCACCATTGCGGTTATTCGGCCATACAGCAGCTCAGTTCCGAGGAACACAATTACCTTAAGGACGGTTTCTGGGCCATGGCTACAACGGAAGAACTTCCGGTGGAAGGGCTTACGGTGAAATTCCTGGAGAGTTTTACGGATGTCACCCCTCAGGTGGAAAAGGCTCTCAGGAAATGCAAGACGACAGCCGAGATGGAAGAGGCCCTGTCGAAACTTAAGGCCAAAATGGATAAGAACGCCGGCTGTGACGGCAAGTTCACGCTCGGCAGGCTGGCCGGCTTCTATGGCGGCAATACTTATTATTATATTGTATATAAAGTATTCAGGGATATACGTTTTGTGGGCGCACCGCCTTCTTCCATAGGCAAGTTCGGCGCCGATACGGACAACTGGGTATGGCCCCGCCATACCGGCGACTTTTCCGTTTTCCGCGTATATGCGGACAAGGACAATAATCCGGCGGATTACTCCGAGGACAACGTCCCGTATTCTCCCAAGGCCCACCTGAAGATATCCCTTGCAGGCTATCAGAAAGATTCCCCGGTAATGGTCATAGGTTTCCCCGGCACGACAAACCGCTTCATGACGAGTTATGAATTAGTGGAGACCCGCGAGAACAACGAGGCGGCAATAAGTGCGAGAACCCTGCGTCAGGATATACTTATGGCCGACATGCAGAGTGATCCCGGGATAATGATAAAGTATGCAAGCAAGTATGCGGGTTCGTCCAACGGCTGGAAGAAGTGGATAGGCATGAACGAGACATTCGACAAACTCGGTGTCGAAAAGCGCCGGGCCATGGAGGAACAGGCCTTCACCGAGTGGGTGAGAGCCGGAGGGGAGGAAAGGATAGCAGCTTACGGACTTGCCCTCGAAAATATTGAGAACGCCGTGAAAGCCAGGAAGGCTGACAGGATACTCAGAACATATCTGACGGAAAGCGTAGGCCGGATAGAACTTCTGCAGGTTTCCGCCGTAGTCTCGTCCCTGATGGAGGAGGTGCAGGCATCCAAGAACCAGGAGGAGAGGGATGCCTTGATGGCCGAACTGAAGGAATATGTAAAGTATTTTTATAAGGATTATTCCCTTGCGACTGATATGAAGGTGGCCTCAGGCATGCTGGCTTTCCTCAGGGACAATGTGCCCTCCGGCAGTCTTCCGGATTTCTATGCGGAGATAGATTCGGTATATGGATCGGATATAGAGGCTTATGTAAAGCACCTGTACGGTACGTCGGTATTTACGTCGCCTGAAAAGGTCATGGCAGCCGTGGAATCGTGCGATACATCCCTTTCCGGCGACCCCGCCTATATGGCATTCCAGTCTTACAGCAAGGCCTACGGCCGTCATGACAAAGTAGTAAAGGCTTCGGATGATCTTTTCCATGACGGGAAAAAGGATTATATAGCCGGTACGCTGGAGATGCGCCAGGGCGAGGCCATATACCCTGATGCCAATCTTACCATGAGGCTTACCTACGGTACGGTACAGCCGTATTATCCGCGCGATGCCGTTTTCTATAATTACTATACTACACTCAAGGGTGTTATGGAGAAAGAGGATCCGGACAATTGGGAATTCGTAGTGCCTTCCAGGTTGAAAGAACTGTATTACAACAATGATTTCGGCAGGTACGCGATGCCTAACGGGGAAATGCCGCTTGCATTCATTTCCAATCTCGATATTACCGGCGGCAATTCCGGTTCGCCCATAATGAACGGCAGGGGAGAACTTCTCGGCCTGGCATTTGACGGCAACTGGGAGGCCATGAGCGGGGATATAATCTTCGAGCCTGAACTGCAGAGGTGCATCAATGTGGATATACGTTATGTCCTCTTTATAATCGACAAGTTCGGAGGGGCTTCCAACCTTATTGAGGAACTTGACATAGTGGAATAGTGGAGACGTCATGATTCTGGATGCACTTTCAAGAATAGTCCATCCCGCAGCCGACAGGGATATCGTCTCTCTTGGGCTTGTGGAGGACATAATGTTGTTCGACGCCGACGGGGCTTCCGTATCTGCGGAAGATCCCGCGGCTTCGGCCAAGACGGCCTTGGTCAGGTTCAAGCTGGTATTCCCTTCGCCCGATCCGCTGTCTACAGCCATAAAAAAGGCCTGTGAGGAAGCGATGGCGAAAGAGTTTCCGGGTGCCAGGATCTCCATTATCGAACTGGTAAGGGAACGCAAACCGACCAAAAAGACGGTAAACGATCTCACGGACGAGCAGCTGAGGAATACGGGCAAGATTATTGCCGTTGTCTCAGGAAAGGGCGGTGTAGGCAAGTCTACGGTTGCGGTGAACCTGGCAGTGGCCCTTATGCGCAAGGGCTTCAGGGTAGGTCTTGTGGATGCGGACGTGTACGGGCCCTCCATTCCCGGAATGACAGGGACCCAGGGGGAGGTGCCCTATATGGATGAGCAGGAAGACCTGATAGTCCCGATCGAGAAGTGGGGAATAAAGATTATGTCCATCGGCCATCTCGTAGAACCGGAGCAGGCGCTTATATGGCGCGGGCCCATGGCCAGCAATGCTTTGAAGCAAATCCTGATGCAGGTCAAATGGGGAGAACTGGACTATCTGCTGATAGACCTCCCTCCCGGTACAGGAGACATACATATATCCCTTGTACACGATATTCCGCTTTATGGCGCCGTTATTGTCACCACACCGCAACAGGTGGCCATAGCGGATGTGATAAAAAGCATCAATATGCTCAGGCATAAGGATGTCAACGTACCTGTCCTCGGCCTTGTCGAGAATATGGCGTGGTTTACTCCGGCTGCCCATCCCGAAGAGAAATATTATATTTTCGGAAAGGACGGAGGCCGGAAGATGGCTGACAGGCTTGGTATCAGACTGCTCGGAAGCGTTCCCCTGTATATGTCCATAGAGGAGGGCGGGGACAAAGGCGAGCCTGCAGCCCTGTCGGACGGTCCCGACGGAAAGGCTTTTATGGATATAGCTTCAGAGCTTTAAGGATAGATTCATTGACTCTGCTGTGCGCATTGAAGCAGTCCCGCTCTGACGGGTATACATGGGTGCATTCCCCGCATACGTCTATTCCGAGCGGCTTTCTGCCGATTGATGAGAGCAGCGCGGTGAGCGACTCCAGTCTCATGGAGCCGTTATCCCAGTCGGTGATTATTTCATTTGAAGACAGTACGTCCTTGTCGACCGATAAGTAGAGCGGCAAGGACGTGCTGTTTATTTCATCCATGAAGCGAAGGACGGCATCATTGCCCGAGGACTCAGGGCAGATTCTTACTTTCCCGCTTTTTACCCAGTCTTTCGGGATTTCGTCTTCGGCGTATCCGTCATCCACCCCAAGGATATACAGCGTGCCGAGATTTCCGGAAGACATGACAAGGTCGCCTGCCCAGCTTCCGCAGGAAAGAATATTCCCGAGTTCCGGTTTTTTCGTATCAGGGTGATGGTCTATAAGGAGCAGGTTGTACCTGATATTCCCCGGGACTGTCTCTTCTATCCACAATTTGCTGAGATAGTGGTAACTGCCCGAGTCTATGAAATGGACTCCGCATTTGCCGTGCTCCCGCACGATTCCCCTGAGCCTTTTTTCGGATTCGGCGCTGCAATATCCCTTTACTCCCTCCATGCCGGTACAGTCTATTCTCAGATGCGGAATCCGCCTGTAGAAGCTCTCTTTTCCGTAGGCTCCGGAAAAGTCCATGACTGCAACCAGATTATCCATAGACCTATTATTTACTCCAAAGTTAGTCAAGATGCGCTTAGGATGATTATCTTTGTCCCCTGAAAATTTTCAGGAAATGTACAGGACGCATACTTGCGGAGAGCTCCGCATCGCAGATGCCGGCATGAGAGTGACCCTTGCCGGTTGGGTTCAGAAAGTAAGAAAGATGGGCGGTATGAGTTTTATCGATCTCAGGGACCGCTACGGCATCACTCAGATTGTTATCGACGAGTCGGCTTCGCCCGGGCTTAACGCCGCCGTTGAAAAACTGGGAAGGGAATACGTCATACAGGCCAGCGGCCTTGTAAGGGAAAGGCAGAGCAAGAACAGCCGTATAAGTACGGGTGATATAGAGATTATGCTAGAAAAGCTCGATGTTCTCAGCCCGGCCGCGACCCCGCCCTTTACGATCGAGGATGAATCGGACGGAGGCGAGGAACTCAGGGCCCGCTACCGCTATCTGGACCTCAGGCGCAATCCTTTGAAAAGAAATTTGATGCTGAGGCATAAAATGGCCCAGCAGGTAAGAAATTATCTCGATTCACAGGGCTTTCTGGAGATAGAGACGCCGTACCTGATTAAGTCAACCCCGGAGGGGGCAAGGGATTTTGTGGTGCCTTCGAGAATGAATCCGGGTGAATTCTATGCACTTCCGCAAAGCCCGCAGCAACAGAAACAGTTGCTTATGGTTGCCGGTTATGACAGGTATTTCCAGATTGTAAGGTGCTTCAGGGACGAGGACCTCAGAGCTGACCGCCAGCCCGAATTTACACAGATTGACTGCGAGATGTCATTTGTGGAAAGGGAAGACATCCTTACCACCTTTGAGGGAATGGTAAAGTCCCTGTTCCGTAACGTGCTCGGCAAATCATTCGAAGAGCCTTTCCCGAGGATGCCGTATTCGGAAGCCATGGACAGGTACGGTTCGGACAAGCCCGACATACGTTTCGGCATGCTTTTGCATGAGGTGACCTCCATTGTAAAGGGACACGGTTTCGCAGTATTCGATGATGCGCCATACAGCGGTGCCATAGCGCTTCCCGGCGGTGCGGCCTATACCAGAAAACAGAT
Organism: Candidatus Coprenecus stercoripullorum; assembly: GCA_018715745.1. Classification (GTDB taxonomy): domain Bacteria; phylum Bacteroidota; class Bacteroidia; order Bacteroidales; family UBA932; genus Coprenecus; species Coprenecus stercoripullorum. Next base: position 30,167 of record DVLA01000022.1, on the reverse strand, counting down.
TGACGAACTTACCGAGTGGGTAAGGCGTCCCCAGATCGGGGCTAAAGGCATGGTATACGTCAAGTATCAGGAAGACGGTACATTCAAGTCTTCGGTAGACAAGTTCTATACGGGTGAAGACCTCGCTGCTGTAGCATCTTCCGTCGGCGCTTCCAAAGGTGACATGATACTTGTCCTCTCAGGGGAGCCTGCGAAGACGAAGACAGCTCTCGGCGCTTTGCGCATAGAATTGGGTAACAGACTCGGACTGCGCGATCCTATGGTTTTCGCCCCCTTGTGGGTCGTGGACTTTCCGTTGCTGGAATGGGACGACGAGACCCAAAGGTTCTATGCCATGCACCATCCGTTCACCTCTCCCAAACCGCAGGATCTGCCATTGTTCTACAGCGACAGGAAAGAGGACCTGGCCCGCGTATGCGCTGATGCATACGACTTTGTACTGAACGGGACTGAAGTCGGCGGCGGATCTGTCCGTATCCATGACTCGAAAGTGCAGGAAAGAATGTTTGAGGTGCTCGGTTTCAGCCATGAGGACGCAATGGCCCGCTTCGGTTTCCTTATAAACGCATTCAGGTACGGTGCACCCCCGCATGGCGGCATTGCATTCGGATTCGACCGTTTCTGCGCGCTTTTCGGAGGCCAGGAGAGCATAAGGGACTTTATTGCATTCCCCAAGAACAACCAGGGACGGGACATGATGCTCGATGCCCCTTCCAGGATAGACGACTCCCAGCTTGATGAACTCAATTTACGGACAACAATAGAAAGGTAATGCCATGACACTGGAACAACGTATACAGTCAGACATCAAGGCAGCCATGCTTGCAAAAGACAAGGTGGCGCTTGCTTCCGCGAGGGCTGTAAAGGCGGCGATACTGCTTGCGAAGACGGCTGAGGGCGAAGCCAGGGAACATCTTGAAGACAGCGAAGTGGTCAGGATTATTCAGAAACTGGTCAAACAGCGCAGGGAGAGTGCGGAGATATATTCCGAGCAGAGCCGTCAGGACCTTGCCGACAACGAGTTGGCCGAGGCGGCTTTCATGGAGAAGTACCTTCCGGCCGCATTGTCGGAGGCGGAAGTAGAGGAAATGGTTAAGGACATAATAGCCCAATGCGGGGCATCCTCGATGGCCGATATGGGCAAGGTCATGGGGATTGCCACGAAGCAGTTGGCCGGTCGGGCCAACGGGCGTACGATATCCGCAGCTGTTAAAAGATTTTTGTCGTAAGTTCTACGATAAAAGTCCACCAGTTTACGAGAGTCTCCCAGTATTTCGGGAAAATATAGGTAACGGCATCCGCTATTCCTGTCTTGATGCACAGCAGAATGATTGTGGCATTGAAAAGCCTCCATGTAGCTATGAACAGATAGGAATGGAAATAGCCTACTTTCTGCAGGTCAGTCTGGTACGGCCTGGTCTGTTTCCAGAAGCATACGAAATGGAAGGCTGCGGTAAAGCCGATGAACAGGTCGAATATGTACATGCTTTCAGTCGATCCGAGCAGCCTGAGCAGCATGAAAGCGTATGTAAAAATGGGGAAACAGTATGGGGCAAGCGATATGAATGTCGAACCGATCCTCCTTTTACCGCTGTGGGTTATGACTCCTGTCCCTTTGTCTTCTACATTGAAAGAGTGTATTTTTCTGAAGAAAATCATACCCACTATTGTATGGGACAATTCGTGGGAGAATGTCTGAAGCCATGTCTCGTTTTTCCGGACAGAAGGGATGAGGCGTATAATGAAATACGCACCGGCCCCGTAAAGGAACCACTGGTATATCTTTATGTTTTTGGCCGCATCGATGACCACCGGCGGCAGGTTTGTTATAATCAACGCTAAAGAGAGCACGAAGATTATATAGAACAGTATGGTTGAAAGTATTCTCATCAGTTACAGAAAGGTTTGAATTAATACGGATGCACCGGGAACGGCTGTTCCGGCGCATCCGGTATTATAGTTTGAAATTATCTGTTCAATACGCGCCTGATTTCATCGGCCGTAAGGGGACGGACGGTTTTGATACCCTTGTCTATCAGGCCGGAGGGGACAGAGGCCCCGGCGGAACCGGTCGTGGAGAATTCCTCTTTGGCCATGTCCCCGTAACCGAGGGACCCGTTGCCGTTCATAGGTACGCCGACAGCGATATAGTCGGTACCCGGGGAAAGGGGCCATTTGTAATCGTCATCCGCAAACATTGTCGTGCCGTACACTGCGATATAATCCCTTACATAGTCGTCCGGATTGTCGTATTCGGGCAGCGTGCTGCCGTAGTCTATCAGGTCGTTGTAGTCTGTTACAGTCATGACGGCCTGATAATATGCCCTGGTATTCTCGCCCATGGTAAACTTTATTCCGGCCGAATTGTCGGTTATGTCGTACACTTCTATGGTAAGGGGCGAGGGAAGCGGAAGCGATTCGTCCGCAAAACCGGTGTGCATGGAGAAGCTCCCGTATACGGCAGGCGTCTCGTTCTGGTCGAATCCGGCAACGCCGATGATATAGTCGTAATCTTCATAACCGTTCAATGCCACTGTCAGTTGCTCTCCGTTTGCGGAGTAGGGTACCATACCAAAGGATGCATAGGTTTCAAGGAGTTCCTCGATGGTCATGCCAAGTTCTCCGAGCACCATTTTGGATACTACCAGTGCGCCGGAGAATGCGATGTTCTCATCGTAGACAGTCGGGGTTATGTCCATGGCCACAAGGTCGAAATTGTCCACTGTGAAGCCGCCGGAAAAGGCCATTATCTGCCTTGATACGGTTTCGGATTCTGAACCGCCGGCCGTGAAAGCCTTGGCATATATCATGTAGGGCCCTATGCTGTCCCTTTCTATGGATACGGTCTCGACAGGCATTGTTACAGTCTCAATGCCCTCTAAGCTGCCGTCCTCGAAGGCGGCAAGCGATTCTGCCGGTTTCATGCCTACAGCCGAGGTTACTGCATACCTGATTTCGGTCACGTTGTCCGTAGGAGTGAATTTCAGGTTGAAGCATCCGTCGGAAACATATTCGGCTTCCATGGAAAGCCCTGCCTCTTCTTCATCTAATGTTGCAGTAACCGTACCCCATTCGGAGTCAAGGTATCCTTCACCTACAGCCTTGACCTTTACGGTGTATGTCCCTGCAGGAAGGTTTTCGAAAGTGACGGTCCAGTCCTGTGTTGATATTTCGGCGTCACTGTCTTTTACATATACATATTCAGTGGCGTTTTCCACCGGTTCCCATTGTACGGTAAATGAACCCGGGCCGTATTCGGCTATGACAGGCCTCGGGGCGGCGAGAGCAGCGGGCTCCGTTTCCTTTTCGCAGGAGACTGCGAAGATGCCTGCGGCCAATGCGCAGGCGGCTAAGATAATTCGTGTTTTCATACGGATAGAGGTTTGAAAATTTAACTTATGTTTGTCTTATGTCTGTCAGTCTTTCGTCGCGCTTTCAAGCTTCTTCATTATGGAGAAGATGAATATTCCTGATATTGCGCACAATACTATAAGTATGCTCCAGAGGATCCAGAGAGGAAGCCCTCCCCACAGCATACCTATTATCGAAACCATATAATTGCCTATGGCGGTAGCAACGAACCACAGTCCCATCATCATGCCCTTGTATTTGGGCGGTGCGACCTTGGATACGAAGGATATTCCCATGGGAGAAAGGAACAGTTCGGCGAATGTGAGGACTAAGTATGTAGATATCAATACATTGGGTGTTACCCTGGCAAACGTCACCCCTGTTTTGAGTTCATCGGGGGTGGGCAGCCCGAGCGAACCGAATACCATTATGCAGTAGCCTAATGCGGCTATGAACATGCCGATTCCTATCTTCCTCGGGGCGGAAGGTTCTTTTCCTTTGGCAGCCAGCGCCCCGAATACCGCCATCGATACTGGTGTCAGCGCAACTACGAAGAACGGGTTGAACTGCTGGAATATCTGCGGCAGGACGTGTATCGGCCCGTTCCCGAGAGAGCGGTAACTGAAAAACAGGGCGACAAGGCAGGCGACAGTGACTGCGCAGGCAATCAGTTTGTTTCTCTTCTTTTCAGACTGGAAAATCGCGAAAACGGCGTAAACCGCCACTATAATGACAGCCAGGTTGAGCACATTGACCATGATACGCGCCAGCCCGCTCACTTCCTGGGCCGTGTAGTCGCGGGCAAAGAATGTGAGGGTAAGGCCGTTCTGCTGGAATGCCATCCAGAAGAATATGACTACTGCGAACACGAGCAGCAGGGCAGTGATGCGCGATTTTGTCTGTTCCGGCGTAAGCTCCACAGCCTGTTCCTTTTTCGTTGCCTCAAGCTCCCTTTCAGTCACGTCCGCGTGCTTGAAGGTCTTGCGGAATCCGAAATAAATCATTATGGAGATAACCAGAGATACGCATGCTACCGCAAAGCCCCAATGGTACGCACCGGAGAGAGTGTCGATATATTTCTGTGCGAAGGCGGCCAGGTCCGTAGCTCCCTGCGCGTGGGCGAGAGCCTCATATCTGGACAGGGCTTCCGGGGCCATGTCCGCAGCACCGTTTATGTACTGGTTAGCCAGCGCCGGGATCTCCCCGTTGTATACCAGACCTTCCCTTGCCATGCAGTATTCTGTGATTTTCGTGGCTGCCGTCGGGGCGAACAGCGAACCTATGTTGATAGCCATGTAGAACAGCGAGAAAGCCGCATCCCTTTTGCCCGAATATTTGGGGTCATCGTACAGGTTGCCGACCATTACCTGGAGGTTGCCTTTGAACAGGCCGGTACCGGCGGCAATGAGGAGCAGGGAACCGAACATCGCTATTTTGCCCGTCAGGTCGCTCCCTGTCGGGATTGCCAGGCACAGATAGCCGGCGAACATGACGATGATTCCGGCCACGACCATTTTACCGTAACCGAATTTGTCCGCCAGGATACCGCCTATGAAAGGCATGAAATATACCGCAGCGAGAAAGCCGGAATAGATATTTGATGTTACGGCTTCCGAAAAGCCGAATTTTGCTTGCAGGAACAGTGTGAATATTGCAAGCATCGTGTAATAGCCAAAGCGCTCGCCCGTATTGGCGAGGGCGAGCGCGTATAGGCCTTTTGGTTGTCCTTTGAACATGGTTAAGCCTGTTTGTTTTCAGTTATTCTTTCAAGCCATTTTACCATGCCGAGCATTGCCCCCATGGAGATGGAGCAGGCGGCGACGAATACTACCCATGTAGCCCACAGGGGGATGGAGTCGTACAGTATGCCGCCGATAAACAGCAGCTGGTTGCCGATTGCCGTCGCTGCGAGCCAGCAGCCCTGCATGATGCCCTGAAGATGCGGCGGCGCAACCTTCGATACGAAGGACAGTCCCAGAGGACTTATGAAAAGCTCGGCTGTGGTCAGGATGAAGTACATCACTACCATTACCCACGGAGAAAGCCTGCCGGCGGCATCCAGACCGCCCATGGACTCAAGTTCTGCGCTTGTGGGCAGATTGAGCGAGCAGATTGTCAGGAACACGTAGGCTATGGCCGCTATTCCCATTCCGATGCCGATTTTCATGGGAGTAGACGGTTCTTTCCTGCGGTTGCGCAGATATCCGAAAATGCCTATGATGATCGGGGTAAGGAACACTACGAAGAACGGGTTGACCGACTGGAATATCTCGGCCCCTATGATTTTCGTGAAGCCCAGGTCGATGTTGATGACGTCAAGGTTTATATAGTCGCGGGCGAAGTATGTGAGCGAATATCCGTTCTGATGGAAAGAGAACCAGAAGAAAATCACGACTGCGAATACTGCGAAAAGGGCATATATGCGCTGGCGCACTTCTTTGGCGTCCATCTTCACTTCCTCGATTGAAGGGGCGGCCGCTCCGGCCTTGTCTTCTTTTGCTGCCGCTTTCCTGTTATGGTCCGGCAGGCTCTTCCTGTTGGCAAGGAATATAACCAGCGAGATCAGCATCGCCACGATGGCGGCTGCAAATGCATAGTGAAACCCTGTGCTGAATACGTTGAGATAATTATGTACGAAGTCCCCGAGTGTGTCGGCCGTTACCTGCCCGTTTGCGGATACTTCGCCTGCAAGCGACAGCAGGCGTTCGGAAGCCTGCTGGGTCATTGCCTCGCCCCCGTCAGCGGCGCGGAGGTACTGATGGCAGAGCTCGGGAAGGTCGGCGTTATATGCGAATCCCTTGGTCTGCAGCCACCAGTTACGTATGCCTATGGCGATAAAAGGAGCGAAGAATCCCCCTATGTTGATGAACATGTAGAATATCTGGAATCCTACGTCCCTTTTTTCAGCATATTTTGGATTGTCGTACAGCTGGCCGACCACGGCCTGGAGATTGCCTTTGAAAAGGCCGTTGCCGAAAGCTATGACGAGCAGCCCTATACATGTTATGGACAGTGTCAGGGCCATATTCGCGACCGGAGTTTCCGTTGGCATGGCAATGATGAAGTATCCTACTGCCATGAGTATAAGGCCGACAAGTATTGTTCCCTTGTAATTTCTGGTCTTGTCCGCAATGATACCTCCTACTAATGCGAGCAGATAGATCGAAGCGTAGAAGATAGAGTAGATAAGGCCGGTATGTGCTTTGTTGAGGCCGAATTTTGATGAGATGAACAATGTGAGAATCGCCATCATGATGTAGAATCCGAAGCGTTCCCCCATGTTGGCCAGGGCAGCGGGGATTAGCCCTTTGGGCTGGCCGTGACGGCTGGTGTAATATACATATCCCGCAGCTGCGAGAAGCAACACCACCATAACAATCAGTAAAATCATAATAAATTATAGGTTTAAATTAGGTTGCGAATATAATAAAAAGCAAAAAGCGGAGCAAAAATATAAAAAAACTCATCGCCGCTACTCCTTACGGTACCGGCGATGGAAGATACAGACGTCAGGACTGTCCTACTTGTTGTCTTTCAGTTTTATGACTATCAAATCACGCAATGAGTCTCCGGTAGTCTTTATGTTTTCAGCGGAATTCCTCTTGTATACGGTCATGGATGAAATCTTTGCCGGAGGGATTTTCAAGAGTTCTTCCGCTGTCGCGGGAATATCGTCTATTATTATCCGCGCACCGAGAAACATGTTTTTTGCGTTTTTCGTAGTAATATATACGACTCCATTCTTCCCTTTGTCACCGTATTCCGCCGCTTTCTCCGAACCCGGTTTATATACCTCCACGGAGGCTATGTCACTTGCTTCAAGCCCGCCAAGCTCCCGGTGACTCTTTTCTTCCCCGTCTATTATCATGAGAGGGACGGAAAGGGATTCCAGACCGTAGTATATCCTTAATGTATCGTCCTTTACTCTTTCTATAGTGCCTTTAAGATTTTTCAGCCTCTCATCAAGCATCTGCATCTGCTCATCGATGCCGGGTTCGGCGGTTATCCTGTGGATCCTGCATTTGTTTTCCGTAACTATTTCGTAGGAACTGACAGTTTTTCCTGTCAGCTGGCTGCCGTCAAAGTGTTCTATTTCCCGACCGTTTATTATGTAAACGTCAGCAGTGTCGGCCTGCGTCCGCGCCCCGCATTCGGCATTCAGGGCAGCAGCGCAGAATAGTGATACGATAAGTGCATTCATGGTTTCCGTATTTTTGCGATTTATAATTCATTATGGTTCAATGTCATTGAGCGCTATGAACGATGCGGCTCCTTCGCAGTTGTCGTAGGACATGATATACTTCAAAGATTTTCCGTCAGCCATATCTGCTGTGACTATGGCTGTGTTTCCGAACGGGACTGCCGATACGGATGTGATGTTTTCCCCGTCGATTTCCATGACTTTCAAGAGTCCGGCGGCGATTTCACCCGTCAGAGCCCCCTCCTGCGCTGCGGTGCCGGTATCTGTGCCTGGCAAAAGGAACAGGATAATTGCCGCAACTGCCGCACATGCGGATATTGCGGCAACCGCTTTTCTTATAGAAAAGGTCCGGGCCTTTTCCCGCCTGTCTTTTCTTTCTGAAAGAATATCGAAAATACCGGTATCAGGCTCCAGTAATGAAAGGAGCCGGGCTACGGTTTTTTCGTCATTATCCGGATTATGGACGGCAAAATACCGGCAGAGGTCCCTCTCTTCTTCCGGAGTCGTCTCCGCATCGAGATAGCGCCTTATCGCTTCTTTGCGCGTATTTCTGTCTTTTAGGTTCATAGTATATCCTTTTTAAGTCTTTCGAGCAGCTGTTTTCTTGCGATGGAAATGGTGGTTTTGACACTGGATTTGCGTCGGCCCGTCCTTTCTGCAATTTCATCCAGGGACAGTTCCTCTTCGTAACGCAGTTCAAGGTATTCCCTTTGGGTAGGGGTGAGCTCTCTCAGCAGGATGCTTCTGGTAATCTCCACGTCGGATATGTCCGTATTTTCAGTTGCGGAATATCCTCCCGCAAAATCGGCAAGGTCCGTCCTTTTTGCTGTTTTTTTTCTCAAGCCGGCTATGCAGATGTTCCTGGCGATGGTTATAGCCATGGCTGCCGTATTTCTTACGGGATATCCTTTTTCGATAATCTGCCAAAGGGCGGACAGCGTTTCCTGTACGATGTCTTCATCGGAAGGGAACAACTCCCCGTTTTTGCCGATACGCCGTACAGTGGCGAGAACCCTGCCCCTCAGTTCTGCTGAAATATGGTCAAACTCCTTTCTTGTCATAGCTTCATTATTAAAGTAGCAGAAAGGGGTGGAAAGTTAATCCCGGTTTCGGGAAAGTGCCGGGGCCGCTCAGGTGGACAGTACGATGGCCCTTACTTCTGAGAAGTCCGCGCGGCGCAGGTTTTCGGGACTGATCAGGAAGTCCATGACCCCGCAGTCCATAAAGTTGAGGTTGAAGTCTTTCCCGCTGAACGAATCTATCTGTAGAAGTATCTCCCAGTCTTCGTAGGGATGATCCCATGTTTCCCATTCCCTGTGGTCGGGTTCGGCGAACAGGATATGTTCATCGCAGTATTTTCCGGGCTTTGCAAGTGAAAAGCTTAATGCCAGTTCGTCTGGAGAGGTCGGCTGCCCCTCATCGTCTACAAGGACTATTTCCCTGAAATTCGCGCAATCCGGAAAATACAGGACCTTTACGTCTTCAATGCCGCTTATGTACCCGCTTATGCAGTCAGCCGGGGCATCGTAGCCCATGTACCAGTCTATTTTGGCGAAAAAGGACAGCAATCCGGCATGAGGCAACCGGTTTTCCCTGTCGTACGGGGCGAGTTCCGCGAGATTTATCTGGCAGATGAAAAAGTATGGGTAGTCGTCTCCCTCATTGTCTGTATATACGGGGTAGCCGAACCCTTCAGGCAGGGCGGGATTGCCCCACATGCGGGAGGCGCACACTCCTGTCTTTCCCGATGTGGCGGATGCGGTAATGTAAATCTGTCCCATGTCAGTCGAACATTGTTTCAGGGTTCATGGATGCAGGGCTTTGCCAGGATATGCCGTAGTCTCTTTCGAGGACGTTTCCGAGTTCAATCCAGTAGGCATGGCAGAATCCCATGCCCCGGGGGACGTCCTTAAGGGCTTCGCAGGCTTTCCTGTCGGCCTCGTCGATAACTTCTTCCCATCCGGCCGTCCATTCTACGGGGTCCGTTTTAAGACAGCCTTCGGGAACTATGTCCTCCATGCGTCCCTCATCGGCAGCTTCGATATTTCTGCTGTAAAAGCGGATATCTTCTTCAATGTGTTCGCACAGATTTATTTCATGCCCTGTCATGCTTGCCAGTCTCGAGACAATCAGGTATTGGAGCCTTAAAAGCGATACTCTCAGGCGCGGGTGTCCGGACAGGGCCTTGAGCATACGCGATACGGCGTTGTAAATGCTGTTGAGCATGTGGTCGTAGCCTTCGAGAATCGTTGCGTATTCTATCATTTCCCTGGCCAGCCCGGCTATTTCCCACTGCCTTTCCATTTTTTTAAGGTTCTCTTCGGCAAGCAGTACGTCCCCGCATACGACTTCCCAGTAGGTGTCTATGTCGGGCTTTCTTTTGCCGGAGCGCATTTCCGAGGATAGTTTCCTCGCGTTTTCAAGCTCTTTGCGAATGTCTGTCTTTTCCATTGTTTTCAGTATGGCGGTTTCCGTTCAAAAAACGTGCATGATGTAGATTATGCCTAATGACAGCCTGTGCTCCCTTTCGCTGCGGGACGGCAGCAACTTTGAACGGGGGTTGAAGTCAAGGGCATAATAATTATAATGCAGGAATATGCGGAAGTCCCTGCTTTTTGTCGGCATATATTCTATGCAGGCCTGCCCGTTCCAGTTCGTCCTGCACAGTCCTGCCGGTATGCCTTCAAAAGGCCTGGAGAGCATGCCGTATTCCCTGGCCCCCTTGAGAAATGCTGAAAACGAGGGGCTCAGGAAGAAATGCAGATACCCGATTATAGAGACGTAGTCCGTGTTGGCCGTCGTGCGCAGCACTCCGTCGTTGAATACCATGTCCCGGCTGATCAGGCCGTTTGCATCGAGACCCTGGCGTGAATACATGATGTCGAGGTATGCTCCCCACCTTTCTCTCCTGTAGGACTGGCCCATTGTGAATATCCACATGTTGCGCCCTTTCGTCTGTTGCCCGAACGATGCCGAATAGCGGAACTCAAGAGCCTCGTCCAAAAAGCTTCCGTTCCAGTTAACGGTGTACAGCAGCGGGGCTGCGGCGGCTTCAGTCCCTTCCGGCAATGCCCCGTAATAATATTCGTCATCCCAGTTTCCACGCAGATTGGATATCTGGAAGTCGATTTCCTGTGCCGGACTTATGTGCCAGGTGGCTGTCACTCCCATCTGGTAACATGCAAGGCTGCCTCCGAAATCACTGTACTGCATTACATATACCGGGGCTGCACGGAATTCGGCACCGCCGAGCGCGAATACCTGTTTCCCGAAAGTGACAGAGAAACGGCTCGCCGGCCTCCATGTAAGGTATGCGTAGTCTATGGATGCGAGCAGGCCGTCGAACACATTGGATTTGAAATTTGCATTGAACGATTGCCTGAAATGGTAGTATATGTTCTTTTTCTTGCCTATATACCCTTCCACATTCCATCGGAAGTTGTCCATCCTGAATCTGGCCGAAGTCCTTCCGTTTTCCGGCATGCTTGCGTTGAACGAACCTCTCATCTGGAAATCCATGTCGCTGTACTTTCCTATTGCGGCGTTCTTTATGAGAGTGTCCCCGCCTTTTGTCCCGGCTGCACGCAGGGGTGCGGCGGATAATGCCGCGGCAATTATTGCAATGGCTGTTACGGCTTTCATATGGTCTTGCTGCCGTTAGGGCCGGTGCGGCCATAGAACAGGCCGCTCACGGCAGTGATGTATTCGGGCGCCATGCCGTCCTTTCCCCATTTTATTTCCGTTCCCAGGATTTCCGATGCAGTCCTGCATACATCGAATCCGCAGGCTTCCAGGGAAGGGCGTACAAGTTCCGGGTGCAGGCACGGCATGCCGTATGTCCTCCGGCACGGCATACCGCCGCAGAAAGTGCAGTCCCCTGCATAGCCTAATGCCAGTCCGCCGGTATCGGCTTCCATTTCAAGCATCTCTTTTTCAAGGGCGGGTTTTGTTTTCAGAAACATGTCCCATACCGACGAAAGCGGCAGCCCCTTTTCTTCCGGAGTTATTACAGTAGCCCTGAGATATACCGACGAGTATCGCCCGAGGGTTTCCCGGAAATCATCATCGAAGGGAGGGCATTTCCACAGCTTGCCGTAATTCCCACATCCGAGGCAGGCGGCCATGCACCTTTCCCTGTCCATATATCCGGCAATATACCGGGCAGCCGGAATATGAGCGGTTATGTTCCGTATAGTTTCCGCCATGACCTACAGTATGGAGGTTATGCCGCGTATGACAGAAACGGTGGAGGTGTCGGTAGAGAATACAGAATACAGCCCCTGCTCTTCCTGGGCCGGGTCTCCGGTATAATCGTCTCCGGGCTGCCACATAAGGTGGTCTTCAGAAGGCACGGCCGTCCCGCCCCACCCCCAGAAGTTGAAGCCTGCGAGATATCCGCCGGAAGACGCTTCCGGGACAATCGTTTCCAGCATTGCTGCATAATATGTGTCTCTCATCGTAACCGGTGAGTGCATAGAAAATGCAACGCCGTCTCTCGGAAATCCGAATTCTTCCACTACAAGCGGTTTCCGTATCTCTTCCGCTATCCTGAGGTGTTCGCCGAGGTATTCGAGGGATTCGGAAATGGCGTTGTCCGTGTTGCCCGACGCCATGTCCTCTCTTGTGGTCCAGCCCCAGTTGAAAGGCCAGATGTGAATGTTAAGGTAGTCGATGTCAGGACATTCCCCGATGCTTTTCCACAGCAGTATGTCTGTATGGCATCCGTATTTGCCTTCGCTTCCCGTTGATACCATGTGGTTGGGGTCTATGGATTTTATCAGCCCGGCCGTCTCTTCGAGCCATTCGGCAAACCCCTCCTTGTTGTCTTCTGCAAACGGCCTCGGTTCATTGCATATCTGCCATGAGAATATGGCCGGGTCGTCACGGTAAGGCTTGCCCGTCACTGTATTGGTCCTGGATATTATGTCCATAACAAACCTTCTGTACATGTTCCTTGCCGAGTCGGAGCGGATGAAGTCCGATACATATTCTACATAGGCATCGTATCCTTCGACCCTTGGCAGGGGGATGTCCCCGTAGCCTGCCCATTCGAGGTATTGGGAATACCCCCCGCTCCATTCCCACGAATTGGTGAGGTAAAGCACGGCCTCCATGTCCCTTTTCCCGATTTCTACGAGAAAATGGTCCAGCCCTTTGAGCAGGGTGTCATTGTATTTTCCCGGTGCATACTGGAGGGTGGGCTCGATTTTGGTATATACGCCCCTGTCCCCGTCGGCGCCTACCAGGACGCGGAGGTTGCGGATTCCGAGTGACGACAGGCTGTCCAGTTCGCGGCAAAGCCTTTCCCTGTCCCCACCCTGTCCTTCGGAGGCGAGTATGGGACCGTACCATAAATTGGTCCCTACAAAGTAGTACGGTTTGCCGTTCTTGATAAACTGCCCGTCTTCTATGTATATGATTCTGTTGTCATGCACGGCCGTGCATGATGGGTACAGCATCAGGGCTGCGGAAAATATCAGCAATTGTTTCAGGTAATTCATTATATGCGGGTTAAAATAGTTTTTTCTTGAGCCTCATCGCCTTGTAGGGCAGGCCCCACGCCCTCGATGCGTAGCGCCATTTCCTGGAAGTGACGCTTAACGGTCTGCCGCCTCTGAATGTGCCTCCGATTACTACCCCAAGGACATCGGATACGGTCGCGCTTTCATAGGGCTTTGCGCGTCCGTCCTTCCTTAGCAGCAACAGCGTGCCGTGGATATGCGCTACCCTGTACAGGCTCGGGGTGCCGCCTTCGTTGGTCGCGCACAGGACAACATCCCTTCTCCTTATGGTCGTCCTTCCGTCCGGCCTGCATTTTTTCCTTTTCCACCATGAGGAAAACCGTTCGTGCCTGGAATGCAGTTCCATTTCCGTTTCGGAGCACATCCTGCAGTTTATCCGCATGGGGGAGAGCAGAACATGGTCGAGGCCGGGATAAAGGAACGGGCGCATCCCGTCCCCGCGGACGGGGTATTCCGCGAACATGCCGCCGGAGAGCCTGTCGGCTACGGTGTTATAGTCGAATGCCGTCGTCTTCATTTGCGGGCTTAGTCTTTCAGGGAGTAGACTATTGTTGTCACTACCCTGACTACCTTTATGTGCGGGGTATTCTGGTCCCTGTCCGAAATGGTGAACTGGCCCTGGGAGGCGGAGCGGATCTTGCCTATCCTGCTGTCGGAGTCTTCAGCGAATTTTTCAGCCGTCGCCCTGGCATTCTTGGTTGCCTCGGCTACCATTTCCGGTTTGATGTCGTTAAGCGAGTCGAAAGAGAATACAGTCGGGAATTCATAGTCTTTCGAGACAATGACTATCCCTTTTCTCAGCAAGTCATCCTGCTTGGTCATGAGTTCCCTGACTATGTCGACCTTGCCGGTGGCTACGGTTACGACCAGGGTGGCCTTGTAGCGGAGAGGGTCTTCCTTGTTGTATCCGTATCTTTCAGCCTGTATGTCTATTACCGAGGCCGGTGATACCGTGATTTCAGTTTCGTCTATGCCGTTTGTCACAAGGAAGTCGTGCATTATCTTTCCCGCCTTTTCCATTTCGCTGTACAGGGACGGAAGGTTGTCGTCGGCGTATCTGTATACTAACGGCCAAATTACATGGTCGGCTTCCACCTCCCTTTCAGAGAGCCCTTTTACGACTACCGACCTGTCGCTGTCCTTGAATCTTGCCATGCCGGCATAGATAAACCATCCGAGGATTGTCAGCCCTATGACTATGGTGCACCCGGCGCCTGACATGCCGATATTGTTTCCCGTTTTCATTTCAAACTGTTTTTAATTGGCAAAACTAATAAAAATTTGCCTATCTTTGGGGCGTTTAAAGCATATTTGTTATGTTCGCACATGATGTATATACAGACAGGCGCAGGCGCCTAATGTCAAAAATAGATTCGGGAATACTCCTTTTTCTCGGTGCCGACGAGGCCGCGGTGAATTATCCGGGCAATGCCTACCGTTACAGGCAGGACAGCACTTTCAATTATTTTTTCGGACTTACGGAACCCGGTCTTGCCGCAATAATCGACGTCGATACATCGGAAGAAATCATTTTCGGGAACGATGTGGACATAGATGACATAATATGGATGGGGCCCCAGCCTTCCATGGCGGATAAGGCCTCCTCTGTCGGCGTATCGAAAGCCTTGCCCTTTTCCGCCCTTCGCGACAAGGTGTGCGCGGCGAAGGCGGCCGGACGCAAAATCCATTTCCTTCCCCCTTACCGCTACCGCAATATGATTCTGCTCAACCAGATGCTCGGGACGGATTTCGGAAAGATGAAGGAATCGGCTTCGGTCGAGTTCATAAAGGCGGTAGTCTCTATGCGTCTTGTCAAGGAACAACGGGAAATAGACGAGATAGACAAGGCGTGCGACATCGGCTATGCCATGCACTATACAGCCATGAAAATGGCCAGGCTGGGCATGGTGGAGCAGCAGCTGGTAGGTGTTATGGAAGGCATTTCCATATCGGAAGGGCTGATGCCCTCTTTCCCCATAATACTTTCCCAGCATGGGGAGACGCTCCACAACCATTCACACGACGGCATTCTCACTGACGGACGCCTCATTGTCATAGATGCCGGTGCTGAAAGCAATACCAACTACACGTCTGATTTCACCCGTACGATACCCTCTTCCGGCAAGTTTACAACGAAGCAGAAAGAGATTTACGACATAGTTTCCGCCGCGAACAATCTGGCTTTGTCCATATCCCGTCCCGGAATTTCATACACCGAAGTGCATCAGACAGTATCGAGGCTTATGGCCCAGGGGCTGGTGAATCTCGGCATACTGAAGGGTGACCCGGACGAGATAGTGGCTGCCGGGGCGCATTCCCTCTTCATGCCCCATGGGCTTGGGCACAATATGGGTATGGACGTGCATGACATGGAAGATCTCGGTGAAGATTATGTAGGATATGATGATACATACAGACGTTCGACACAGTTCGGCCTTTCCTCCCTCAGAATGGGAAAGAAGCTTGAGGCCGGCAATGTCGTTACCGATGAACCGGGCATATATTTCATTCCCGCACTTATTCAGAAGTGGAAATCCGAGGGTATAAATACCGCGTTTGTCAACTTCCCCCTTCTCGAGAAGCATTATTACGGTTTCGGCGGAATCCGGCTTGAAGACGATATCCTCATTACCGAGAACGGATGCCGCCTTCTCGGCTCAAAACGCCTTCCGATTACGACAGAAGACGTGGAAAGGGAGATGGAATCATAGCCGCTCCGATGGAATATTTCATAGACGCAGTCGCCGTGCTGCTTGGAGTAGTGGGTTTTCTCGGCTGCATCCTGCCCGTTCTCCCCGGGCCTCCGTGCAGCCTTGCCGGCATGTTCCTGCTGTATCTCTGGGGAAGCCCATGTGCAAGGGATGACATATCCGTAAAGCTTCTTCTTGTCATGACAGGCGTAACGGTTGCTGTGACCGTGCTGGATTACATTGTGCCCGGGTATTTTACCAGAATAACTGGCGGTTCCGGGTCCGCTTCCCGCGGGGCCACGGCCGGAATGCTTCTCGGTATCGTATTTTTCCCGCCGTGGGGCATGATTGTAGGGGCTTTTGTCGGGGCATTGTTGTGCGAAATGTTTTTCGAAAGGAAGGAATTCAGGCAGTCGTTCAGGGCGGCTGTAGGCTCATTCCTCGGTTTTATAGCCGGCACAGGCCTGAAAATGATTGCTTCAGGCGTCATGATGTATTATATCGTCATCGGACTCATACCATAGTGCGGCCACTTTGGCTTGCCACACGTATCCTGTTCCATCAAGGTAGTGCGGGATTTGGAAGTTACGGGACGCCTTCAAGGCGGAAGAAGGAAATTCCTGCTTGCAGCCGCATGCCTTGCGGGGACATTCCTTGCATCGTGCTGCGTCAGCAGGAAACCTCAGTTCCAGTGGTCGCATTACAGCGCAGGGCCGGACAGTTGTGTGATTGTAAACGCAGCATATACAGGAGATTTCGGTGGTGTTGATGTTGAAGATGTATATCCCGAAACCTATGTGAGAGCTTACCGCGGTCCGAGTGACTATTCCACCTGGTCATTTAAAAGCTCGTGGTTTATTGTGAGAACAACGATGGGTGTCGACGGCTGGCAGTTCTACCATATATACCTCAGCCCTAACCATAGCGGGGAAGAACGGGGTTTCACAGTATCTACTGGCTCAGACTTCTTCAACAGTTTCACCGTATCCCAGTCGAGTTATTGATATATAAAATCACGATTATGGAAAAGAGACATTTTTACAGGGCGGCCGGGTGTCTGGCGATGTTCATTGCCGTGCTTGCCGCAGTTACATCATGCCGCGAGAAACCGTTTTCGGAGGATATAGGGATAGAGAGCCGAGAAGTGGAGATACCGCCGTCCGGAGGCGTTGCCGTAAACGGATGCAGGATGTTCCACTGGATGTGGATTGTCCCGGAACCTGTGGAAACCGTATATACCGGGGATACCATATCCAACGACATGTGCGACTACGATGTCACCGGCGAATGGTATACGATGCGCAGCGGTCTGGATGCCGGCGGGAACAGGGTGCTGTTCACCATAGAGGCCGAACCCAATGCGACGGGTGAAGAAAGGGGGTTTACGGTCCATCTCAGGTATTTCACCAACGAGGACAGTTTTACCGTCAGGCAGGAATCGGAATAGCGGTATACGGTATTGTGCAGGTGCTTATATGGAAAGGATGCGGGAGATGTCATACCATTTGGTATTTATCTCATTGTGTCGGCTGCATGCCTCGGCAAAAGGGGTAAATACCGTTTCGTTCTGCATCTGTCCGACCATTACCCCGCTTTGTCCGTTCAGGAGGGCCTTTACGGCCTCGCAGCCGAGAACGCTGGCCAGTACCCTGTCGTTGCAGGAGGGTGAGCCGCCCCTTTGTATGTGGCCGAGGGTGGTGACCCTTGTTTCATAATCGGGTATCCTTTCCTTGACCTTGGCGGCTATTTCCATTGCGCTGCCGAGATCTCCGCCTTCGGCTACTATGATAATGCCAGAAGTCTTGTTTTTGCGCCTTTCGAACTGGAGATATTCGCACAGGCTGTCTATGGTTGTCGGTATTTCGGGAATCAGGGTCGCTTCAGCACCTGTTGCAATTGCCGTATTGAGGGCGATGAATCCGGCGTCCCTGCCCATGACTTCTACGAAAAAGGCGAGATTGTGACTGTCTGCCGTATCCCTGAGTTTGTCTATTGCTGAGACGGCCGTATTTATGGCAGTGTCGAACCCGATAGTGAAATCCGTACCGTAGATGTCATTGTCAATAGTGCCGGGTACGCCTACTATCGGGTAGCCGTACTCCTTGTACAGCAGGTCGGCGCCTCTGAAAGACCCGTCTCCGCCGATTACGACCAGTGCATCTATTCCGGCTTCCTTCAGATTCTTATATGCCCTGGCGCGGACCAGCTTGTCCTTGAATTCCGGGTAGCGGGAGGACTTGAGGATGGTGCCTCCCTGAGATATTATCTTGGAAACGGAGTGTGACTGCATGGGAATGAATTCCTTTTCAACGACACCCTCGTATCCCCTGAGGATTCCTACCGCTTCTTTCTTGTTGAAGATGGTCGTCCTTACAACTGCCCTGATGGCCGCGTTCATTCCAGGGGCGTCTCCGCCCGAAGTCAATACTCCGATTCGGTTGATATTGTTCCTTGATGCCATAAGTCTCGGTTTAAAAAAGAAGTGCAAAGTTATGTTTTTTTTGACAAATTTGCAGTCTGATATCCGCAGTACGAATATGAGAATCGGTAATATAGAACTCGGGGACAAACCTCTGTTCCTTGCTCCCATGGAAGATGTTACAGACCTGTCTTTCAGGTATGTGTGTAAAATGTACGGAGCCGATATGATGTACACGGAATTCATATCTTCCGACGGGCTTGTAAGGGATGCCCCGGGTACTTTGGGAAAATTGCGCATATTCGATTATGAGAGGCCGATCGGGATGCAGATATACGGCCACATACCGGAGGCGATGGTGGAGTCGGCCCTGAGGGTTGAGCAGGCGCGGCCAGACGTGATTGATATCAACTTCGGCTGTCCTGTCAACAAGATTGCCCGTCGCGGCGCCGGTTCAGGTATGATGCGGGAACCGGACAGGATGGTGGAGATAACCAGAAAGGTAGTGGATGCGGTAAGGCTTCCGGTTACGGTAAAGACCCGCTTAGGTTGGGATGATGACTCGAAAATAATAGTGGAGTTGGCGGAAAGGCTGCAGGATGTCGGCATAAAGGCCCTTACTGTGCATGGCCGTACCCGTTGCCAGATGTATAAGGGGCAGGCGGACTGGACTCTGATAGGAGAGATCAAGCGCAATCCGCGCATGAGGATACCGATAATAGGCAACGGGGATATAAAGACACCGGAGGATGCTGCTGCGGCTTTTGGGAGATACGGGGTGGACGGGGTTATGATCGGAAGGGCGACATTCGGCCATCCGTGGATATTCAGGGAAATACGCCATTACCTTGATACCGGGGAGCGCCTTCCTGACATGCCGGTGCGTGAAAAGGTGGTCCTTGCAAAAATGCACTTTGCCAAATCACTGGAATTCAAGGGGGAAAGACGGGGCCTCCTGGAAATGCGCAGGCATCTGTCGTGCTATTTCAAAAACCTGGACAACTTCAGGGAGACACGCATGAGACTCGTGACCGAGAACGATCCGGTAAAAGTGCTGGAGATACTCGATTATATCGGTGATACCTGGGGATAAGGCTATTCAATCCTTTCTCCGGTCCAGGCTTCATGCATGGCCTTGTAGACAACGAGGCTGACAGGCGTAGCGACAATGCAGCTCAGCATTATTTTTATAAACATCTTGCCGATAGGCAGCCAGGTGCTGAAGATGTACAGCATGAGCCAGATGAGCAGGGCTTCGATAATTACGAATACAGAGACGGAGACTATCCTCCGGAACAGTTGTACTTCAATCCTACGCATGGCATTCGGTATTTAGGTTAGCAGAGCAAATATAGCAATAATTTTTTAAATATAAATAAATTATATATCTTTGCACCCCCTAAAGTGTAGGGAAATCGCAACAATTTTAAATGTATTAACTTAAAAATCAACACAGTGGACACACAGAGCTACAAAACAGTGTCGGCTACCCCGAGTATGATTGAGAAAGAGTGGGTAGTGGTTGATGCGACCAATCAGATTGTCGGTCGTCTGGCTTCCAGAGTAGCAGTGATGCTGCGCGGCAAGCACAAGGCTTCTTTCACTCCGAACATGGACTGTGGAGATAATGTCATTGTTATCAATGCAGAAAAAGTCCGTTTCACCGGAAAGAAGCTTACGGACAAGGTGTATGTACGCCATACCGGCTATCCTGGAGGCCAGCGTTTCGCCACTCCCAAGGAACTCCTCGTACGCAAACCGGAAGCCGTTGTCAGGGAGGCTGTGAGAAGGATGCTTCCCAAGAACCGCCTCGGTGCCAAAATCTACGGTAATCTCTACGTATATGCGGGAGCAGACCACAAGCATCAGGCACAATCTCCAAAAACAATTAATTTAAACGAATTAAAGTAAACAGAGCATGGATGTAATCAACGCACTTGGAAGACGTAAATCAGCTGTGGCTCGCGTTTATCTCAGATCCGGCAAAGGCAACATTACCATTAACGGACGTACTTTGGAGGACTACTTCAAGGAAGAAACGCTTCGTTATATAGTAAGGCAGCCTTTGAATGTTACCGGCACTCTTGCCGACTTCGACATCAAGGTCAACCTTGACGGCGGCGGAATCAAGGGACAGGCCGAGGCTCTCCGTCTCGGTATATCCCGCGCCCTTTGCGAGGTCGATAAGGAGGCTTACCGCCCGGTACTCAAGTCCAACGGTTTCCTCACCCGCGATGCACGCGAGGTAGAGCGCAAGAAACCCGGACAGCCCGGAGCACGCAGGCGCTTCCAGTTCAGCAAACGTTAGTATTTACGTATGTAGATTATGCACAGCCGCGATTTAAAACGGTCCGACCCTGGGTTTACAGGCTGCCTTCCGTTTGTCAGGCTGCGGAAAATTTGGAAGACCGGCCATGAGGGCCGCTACTTCGGAATTAATAAAAAGAGAACTCCCTGAAGAAGGGAAACAAAAACAGAAAACAATGCCAAGAACAAATTTCCAAGAATTATTAGATGCAGGCTTACATTTCGGTCATCTCAAAAGGAAATGGAATCCTAAGATGGCTCCCTATATCTTTATGGAAAAGAACGGTATCCATATTATAGACCTGCATAAGACAATAGTGAAAATCGATGAGGCCGCCGATGTCATGAAGCAGCTTGCGCATGCCGGACGCCGCATCCTTTTCGTTGCTACCAAGAAACAGGCAAAGGACATTGTGGCCGAATACGCAAAGAGCGTAGGAATGCCGTATGTTTCTGAAAGATGGCCCGGGGGCATGCTTACCAATTTCCCCACGATACGCAAGGCCGTCAAGAAGATGAATACCATAGATGAAATGAAGAACAACGGGACCTATGAGACACTTGCCAAACGTGAGCGTCTTCAGGTAGACCGCCAGAGGGCCAAACTTGAAAAGAACCTCGGTTCCATAGCTGACCTCAACCGTCTGCCCGCCGCTCTTTTCGTCGTGGATGTACAGAAGGAAATGAACGCCGTAAAGGAGGCCAATCGTCTGAATATACCGGTTATCGCGATGGTTGATACTTGTTGCGATCCCACACCAGTTGATTATGTGATTCCGGCAAATGACGATGCAGCCAAGTCCATATCCCTTGTTCTTGAAGTGCTTTGCGGGGCGATAAAGGAAGGCCTTGAAGCAAGGAAACTTGAAAAGGACAAAGAGGCGCAGCAGGCCAGGGAAGAGGGTGAGGAAGCCCCTGCAGGAACAAAGAGACTCCGCCCGCGCAGGAAACAGCAGGCTACAGGGGCAGCCGAACAGGCGGAATCCGTGCAGACAGCCCCGGAACCTGATGCCGTACAGGCACAGGAGGATGCGCCGGCGGCAGAATAATATAAACGTTTAAAACAGTTTTTATATGGAAATAAAAGCAATTGACGTCCAGAAATTGCGCAAGATGACAGGTGCCGGAATGATGGACTGCAAGAAAGCCCTCATCGAGGCCGGTGGAGATTACGAGAAGGCCAAGGAGATAATCCGCGAAAAGGGCAAGCTTGTAGCAGCCAAAAGGGCTGATCGCGAAACGACCGAAGGTGCCGTTGTCGCAAAGGTAGACGGTGGCAGGGCCATTATAATCTGCCTTGGATGCGAGACGGACTTTGTATCCAAGAATGAGGATTTCCAGAAACTTGCGAATGAAATAGCCGATGCAGCTATCAAGAACATGCCTGCGGATATTGAAGCACTCAAGGCATGTGCCCTTCCTGACGGCAGGACAGTAGAGGCTGCCATTACGGAGCAGATAGGAAAAACGGGAGAGAAACATACCCTTGTAGGTTACGAGAAGGTAGAGGCTCCTTATATTTCTTCTTATGTCCATACTATCAACGGCAAACTCGGGGCGATAGTTGGTTTCAACAAGGAAGTTCCCGCAGATTTGGCCAAAGGGGTTGCAATGCAGGTCGTATCGATGAATCCGGTTGCTGTCAATAAAGAGACGGTGCCCCAGAGCGTTATCGACAATGAACTGAAAGTCGCAATCGAGAAGACAAAGGATGAGTTAGTCAAGAAGGCTGTGGATGCCGCCCTTTCCAAGGCCGGTATAAATCCCGCCCATGTGGACAGCGAGGACCATATCCAGTCCAATACTGCCAAAGGCTGGCTTACACCGGAACAGGCCGACAAGGCGCGCGAGATAATCAGGACGGTATCTGCTGAGAAGGCCGCAAACCTGCAGGAACAGATGGTCAACAATATCGCGAACGGCCGTCTGAACAAGTTCTTCAAGGAAAGTACACTTGAAGAGCAGGAATACCAGATGGGTGACGGCAAGACGTCAGTCAAGTCGGCTATAGCCGCAGTTGACAAGGATGCAAAAGTGACTGTCTTCAAGAGATTTTCACTTGTAGATTAACCGATTGCCCGTTGAAGGCCGGTATCGGGCCATTAATTATATCAGCCGCAGGGATCTATTTCCCGGCGGCTGGTTTTCTATATAGCCTGTATATGCAGAATATACATAATGCGGCTATACAGAACAGGGCAAGATTGAACAGTACGGTCACAGGAATATCAACCGGATGGGGGAATACCCTGAACGGGCTGTTGCCTTCACTGTATCTTGCAAATGCATTGCTATAGATGACCGTGCCGTCGTCAAACCATGCAGTAAGCCTTATGTACGGGTCGCTCTCCTTCATTACGTAGTTTATGCAACCTGAATCTGTAACGGAGTCTGCGGTACGGCCTTCATAGGTGATGGCCTTTATAATCGAAGCTCTGGCCGAAAGTTCCATGAATACGGTATCGCCCCTAAGGCCTATTGATGTTATGCGGGGCAGCCGTAGATTGTTTTCGCGCTTTATGGCTGTGTCCCCTTTTCCGAAATCGGGTACTCTCATCGAATAAAAATCGCCTTTCAGGAGGGCTTCCCTTACATCGCGCCAGTATGGGGTAGGGGTATTTATCCAGGAGCACCTTCTGGCTATGGAGCCGTGGGCCTTGGAGTTGTGATTGTCATCATTTGCTATGTTGTGGCAGTATCTTCCGGCGGAAAGAGCCTCGTCCCAGTGTCTCAGTGAGGTTCCGGCCTGACGGTCCCCTTCCTGAAATCCGGAGTCCCCTTCTATCAGCGTATATCCGGTCAAGGACTGCATGGTCTCCCTGTCTATGCCGAGAGTGCGGTCAGGGTGGTTGAACTGTACGAAATCACCGTCTTTTGACAGGAGGTCTATCATGAACTGCTTCTGTGAACGCAGGATTGGGAGGATATGGTCGAATTTGCGGACTTTTTCCACTCCGTAGGGGTTGAGATGGAACTTGAGTATGTTGTATCCGTGTTCGTAGACATTAATGCCGAGAGATGTGTCAACAGGATGCGGTGTGAGTGCCTGATGGTTGGAAAACCCTACTATATCGTAGCCGTATGACATGTAGTCGCCGTAGACTACATCAGGATAGTACGGGCATTCGTTTATGCCTTTGTCCACTCTGGTATGCGTATGCAGGCAGGCCCTTTTCCACTCGGGGTTTCCGGATGTGCCGGAATATGGATTGTAGATTTTCCCGCCTGAGAACGGTTCCGGTCCGGCAAACCTGTAAATCGGGGATATGCTCATTATGGCCAATGCGGATACGGCTGCGAGTACGATGGTGAGAACGGCTTTGCAGAACAGTATAATGCACTTTTTCATAAAGCGTAAACGATTTTATAAACAAAAATAAATATAAATTTGGCGGCATATTCATAAATTCGTAAAATTGTAGCCGACTAACTATAAATTATCATGTGTGGAATAGTAGGCTATATGGGCCCAAAAGAGGCCGCCCCGATTCTTATTAAAGGGTTGCACCGTCTGGAGTACAGGGGATACGACAGCGCCGGGATAGCATTGATTAATGGCAATGGGAAACTTTCCATTTATAAGACGAAGGGCAAGGTGGCCAATCTCGAGAAACTCCTCTCGGACAAGGACGTGTCGGGGTGCGTGGGTATAGCGCACACACGTTGGGCCACGCACGGGGAGCCCAATGAGGCCAACGCACATCCCCATCTGTCGGAACACAACAATATCGCCCTTATACATAATGGCATAATAGAAAACTACAAGGCCCTTAAAGAGGAACTGGTCTCAAAGGGTTACCATTTCTACAGCGATACGGATACAGAGGTAATAGTACAGCTGATCCAGTATATCATGGATACCCATAAGATATCGCTGACGGAAGCGGTGCCCCAGGCCCTGGCAAATGTGATAGGGGCCTATGCCATTGCCATCATAGACAAGGACAATCCCGACGTGATGATAGCAGCAAGAAAAGGCAGTCCGTTGATTGTAGGTATAGGTAAGGACGAGTTTTTTATCGGATCGGATGCGACTCCTATCGTAGAGTACACCGATAAGGTAGTTTATCTGGAAGAAGGCCAGATAGCATTGATGGAAAGGGGGAAGGAACTGCAGGTGACGGACCTGAACAAGATAAACATTTCGCCGGTCGTCAAGAAACTCGAGATAAGCCTTGAGGAGATAGAAAAAGGAGGCTTTGCCGATTTCATGCTTAAAGAGATTTACGAACAGCCCCAGACGCTCAGGAACTCCATGAGCGGGAGGCTGCATCCGGATCTCGGTGAAGTAAGGCTTTCCGGAATTATCGACAACAAGGAGAAATTTCTGAATGCCCGGCGCATAATAATCTGTGCCTGCGGTACTTCATGGCATGCCGCCCTTATAGGCAAATACATGATAGAGGAAATAGCGAGAATCCCCGTGGAAGTGGAATATTCTTCGGAGTTCAGGTACAGGAATCCCGTTATATACGACGATGATATTGTCATAGCAATATCCCAGTCCGGGGAGACTGCGGATACCCTCGCCGCCCTCAAACTTGCCAGGACTAAAGGGGCTTTCCTTTTCGGAATATGCAATGTTGTCGGTTCATCCATTCCCCGCGAGACGGATTCCGGATGTTATACGCATGCCGGTCCGGAAATTGGCGTCGCTTCAACCAAGGCATTTACCGCCCAGGTCTCGACCCTCGCCCTTCTTGCCCTCTCCCTGGCAAAGGAAAAGGGGACTATAGATGACGCGACGAGGCTCAGGCTTGTTGCCGAACTGCAGCGGATACCGGACAAGATAGAGAAGATACTCAAGCATGACAGGAACATATCCATGCTGGCCCCTATCTTTACCTATGCCCGTAATTTCATATATCTCGGCAGAGGGTACAATTACCCGGTAGCATTGGAAGGGGCGTTGAAACTCAAGGAAATATCCTATATTCATGCAGAGGGATATCCTGCCGCTGAGATGAAGCACGGCCCGATTGCCCTTATCGACGAAGAGCTTCCCGTAGTGGTGATTGCCACGAGAAAGGGCAAATATGATAAGATAGTCAGCAATATACAGGAAATAAAGAGCCGTAAGGGCAAGATTATCTCCATTGTAACGGAAGGGGACGTGGATGTGCGCAAGATTTCCGACTGGTCATTCGAGATTCCGGATACGGAAGAGTGTTTCGTCCCCCTGCTTTCGACTATTCCGCTCCAGCTTCTGGCCTATCACATAGCTGTGGTTAAGGGACGTAACGTAGACCAGCCGAGAAACCTGGCCAAATCCGTGACCGTCGAATAGCCCTCGCCGGCAGACCCTAATTTTCAGGCGGGTGTTTTTCTATATTCACTTTCCCTCTTGGGCAGATCGAATAACGGTATTCGTAGCATCCTATGGAAGTCCTCTTCCCGTTTCTTTCAAAGGTTGTCATGTATCTGAAATCAAAGCCTGAACGCAACAGGTCGTACAGATCCGCGGTAGTTTTCCCGGAGGCGTATATATCTTTCATAATATTGTAATTGTGTTTGAGAATACGGTTTACTCTCCTTATATGCCCGTTATCCGTCCTGTATTTGCTGTTGTTGTAGAAAGCCCTGCATGAGTCGGAGCAGAATTTCTTGTCGCTTCGGCCTGAAATCCTGCAGTTGCATACCGGGCAGCGTCTTTCCGCGTCATTTTTCATATCACCCACTTTTCCTGCTCAAAGTTATGTCCTGAAGCGTGATAAAGGCTGTCGTACTGTAAAAAAACTTTTCTGCAGGTGGGTATATCGGATATATCCGCCTGTATACGGTTATAACCGTTACAAGTGAAGGTACTCTGCCGGATTTCCATTTGTTTTGCAGAGTTCAAATAATTCAAGTCATATGGAAAGATCGATAAACAGAGTCGAGTTGAGAGGCAACGTTGGGCAGCCTCCGCGGATTAACAGGGTAGGGGAAAACACGGTTATACGTTTCAGCCTGGCTACGAATGAAACGTTCAGGGACAGGGGCGGGACGCTCAGGGAAGAAACCACCTGGCATACCGTAGTGGCATGGAGCGGCAAGGGCATGCCCGATTTCGGCCTGATAAGGAAAGGGACATGCGTTTACGTTACGGGTAGGCTTAGGATGAACCGTTATACTGCGCCGGATGGCGGGGAAAGGCAGTATATGGAGGTACTGGCCGGAAAGGTATCGGTGTGTCAGGATGAATAATGCCCAAAAAATAGTACCTTTGCCATCTGACATTTGAGTTTTGTATGGCAAGGGATTTTTTTATTTACAATACGCTTACGCGGAAAAAGGAAGAATTTGTCCCGATTAATCCGGGAATGGTCGGAATCTATGTCTGCGGTCCTACCGTATATGGGGACCCCCATCTTGGCCATGCCCGTCCGGGGGTTACTTATGACGTATTGGTAAGGTATTTGAGGTATCTTGGGTATAAGGTCCGTTATGTCAGGAATATAACGGATGTAGGCCATCTTGAGCACGATGCCGACGAAGGGGAGGACAAGATAGAGAAGAAGGCCAGGCTTGAAAGCCTGGAGCCTATGGAGATAGCTCAGGCCTATACTGTCGCCTACCATGAGGCCATGCGGAAACTCAACGTTCTGCCGCCGAGCATAGAACCGAGGGCCACAGGCCATATTATCGAGCAGATTGAGTTGATAAAAAGGATTATAGCCTCAGGTCTCGCCTATGAAAGCAACGGTTCCGTATATTTCGATGTGCCTGCATACAGTGCAAAATACCGTTATGGCATCCTTTCGGGCCGCAATATCGAGGACATGCTTTCAAATACCCGTTCGCTTGACGGGACAGGGGATAAAAGGTCCCCTTATGATTTCGCCCTGTGGAAAAAGGCTTCGGCCAGCCATATAATGAAATGGCCGTCGCCCTGGGGCGAAGGTTTTCCCGGCTGGCACTTAGAGTGCTCGGCTATGAGCGAAAAATATCTCGGAAGGGAGTTCGATATCCACGGGGGAGGACTTGATCTGCAGTTCCCTCACCATGAGTGTGAGATAGCCCAGAATGTAGCCTCGAGAGGCTGCCAGGGTGTAAGATACTGGATGCATAATAACCTTATTACCATCAACGCCTCGAAAATGAGCAAGTCGGCGAATAATTTCATTACTTTGGATGAATTGTTCACAGGCAGGCACGTGTCTCTCGACCAGGCTTATTCTCCGATGACTGTCCGTTTCTTCATGCTTCAGGCCCATTACAGGAGTACGGTGGACTTCAGCAATGATGCGCTCAAGGCCGCTGAAAAGGGGCTTAAGAAAGTCCTGCAGGTTGCTAAAGACTACAGGTCATTGCAGTTTTCCGACAACGGGGCGCCTTCGGGAGAGTTACAGGCTGTGGCCGATGGCATACATGAGGCTTTGTGCGATGATCTCAATACCCCTGTCGCCCTTGCCCATATCTTCGAATCCGTGAGGATAGTCAACATAGCGAAAGACAGCCGCCAGAGGCTCACTGCCGGGGATAGGGAAATTCTTGACCTGGTCTACGGGAAGATAGTTCCGGACGTGCTCGGTATTGTGGACGAAAGCATGTCCTCATCCGATGAAAAGATGGTGGACGGCCTGATGGATATGATATTGCAGGCACGAAGCGATGCCAAGCAAAGGAAGGACTATGCGGCAAGCGACGCGATAAGGGATCGCCTTAATGCTTTGGGCATAACGATTAAGGATACAAAAGACGGGACCGAGTGGTCTTTGTGATATGTCAGGATGCAGGACGGCCGGCCCGAAATCAGCTTCGGGGCCGGCCGTCCTGTTTGTCCGCAGGGCAGGCGCAGCCTGCCACTGTCCTATTCGTCGAAATGGAAACGTATGTTCTTTACGATGTCGGGATGGAGGCTGTTCGCTACAGGGCAGGTTTTTGCAGCAGCATCCAGCAGCCTTTTGGCCTTGTCGTCATACCTGACACCTTTTGGAAAGTAGAAGTCTATCGTTATTTCTGCTACTCTGCGGGGATTTGCGGCCATTGTCTTTTCCGTTTCGAGTACTGTCCCGTCTATGCTGAACCCGTGCGATTGGGCCGACATACCCATTATGGTCAGCATGCATGCTCCGAGAGAAGAGGCAAACAGGTCGGTAGGCGAGAAGAATTCTCCTTTCCCGTTGTTGTCCAGCGGTGCATCGGTAATGAGTTTGTTACCTGACTGTACGTGTTCAATCTCTGTGCGGAGATTCCCGAGGTAGGTGGTCTTCATTTTTGTCATAGTGATATAATTTTTAGTTGTATGAAATATCCGTTAAACCAGTCTGCCCAGAAGTGTCGCCGATGTGCAGCTCTCTATGAGTACGTCAGCGTATTCCCCGGGCCTGATGCCTTGCGACGGAAAGATGCACACCTTGTTTCCCGATGTGCGCCCGAACAGCTGGCCGCTGTCCCTTTTTGAAACGCCTTCTACCAGGACCCTGTATGTATGCCCTATACATTTGCGGTTATTTTCCAGGGATATGGCGCTTTGAAGTTCGATAATCTCATTCAGTCTTCGCGTCTTTACATCTGCCGGCACATCGTCGGCGAAATGCCTTGCCGCTTTTGTCCCCGGTCGTTCAGAGTATTGGAACATGAATGCCCCGTCGAACCTTACATTCTGCATAAGTTCCAGGGTGGCCTTGTGGTCCTCTTCCGTTTCCGAGCAGAACCCTGCTATTATATCGGTCGTAATGCTGGCCTGGGGAATGATTTCCCTGATTTTCCCGATGCGTTCGAGATAGGTCTCCACTGTATATTTCCTGTTCATCTTCTGGAGCATCCTGTTGCTGCCGGACTGTACCGGAAGATGTATGTGCGTGCAGATGTTGGGGTACATTGCCATGGAATAGAGGACTCCGTTCCCCATGTCTTTAGGATGTGAGGTGGAGAACCTTACACGCAGTTCCGGAGAGACTAATGCCACCAGTTCGATGAGTTGGGCGAAGTTGACGCTTTCAGTAGGGTTGTCAGGGTTGCGCCACATGTATGAGTCCACATTCTGCCCGAGAAGGCTGACTTCCTTGTATCCGGACCCGTACAGCCTGCGGGCTTCCTCTATTATTGACTTGGGGTCCCGGCTTCTTTCAGGCCCTCTTACGTATGGGACGATACAGTAGGTACACATGTTGTTGCATCCTCTCATTATGGAAATGAACGAAGTCACCTTGTCGGAGCCGGTCCTTAACGGTTCTATGTCCGAATACGTCTCATGGAATGAAAGTACCGTATCCGACTGCCTTCCCTCTGCAACGGCTTTTTCTATCAGTTCCGGGAGTTTCCTGTATGAGTCCGGTCCGGCTACCATATCTACTGCCGGATGTGCGAAAAGCTTGTCTTTAAGTCTTTCTGCCATGCATCCCAAAACCCCGACAATCACTCCCCGCCTTTTTTTCTTTTCGGCCAGAAACAGATCGAGCCGTCCCCAGACTCTCTGTTCCGCATTTTCCCTGATCGAGCATGTATTGACAAGCAGGATGCCTGCTTCTGAGATATCTTCGCAACGGGTGTACCCTGCCTTGTGGAGTATGGAAAGGACCAGTTCGCTGTCATATACATTCATCTGGCAGCCGTATGTCTCTATGTAGACTTTTCCTGCATTCATTATGAATGCAAATATACGCAGAAGCCGAGAGCAATGCAAGCTTGTTTGCGATTGCCGAGGCGCCCAAGTATATGCGGCGTAGCCGAATTGAGCAGAAGCCGAGAGC
>DVLA01000004.1 GCA_018715745.1 Candidatus Coprenecus stercoripullorum | reverse complement strand
GTTCTGAATGTCGCTAAATCGTTACCTAAAATCTCACACTCTTCAATTCCATTCTGTGTATCAATCAGATACAGCTTTTTTGATTATTCTACGCAAAGATAATCAGAAGCCGAAAGTAATGCAAACGGACTTGCTCCCTTTGTTTTCCGCAGGGTGCGACAGCCCGGGGCGTAGCCGTCACCTCAATGCGGCGGCTGCCGCCACATCATGGACCCTGAGAATATCGGCCCCGTTTGCAACAGCCTTGCGGTGAAGTTCTGTCGTTGCATCCAGGGCTTCTTCTGGAGTTATCCCGAGAGCACGGTATATGAAGCTCTTTCTGGAGATCCCCACAAGGATTTTCCTGCCGAGAACCTTGAACTCGGCAAGGCGGTCCAGCATCTCGTAATTCTGTGATATCGTCTTCGCAAATCCGAACCCCGGATCGAGAATCCAGTCCTCAATCCCCATATCCCCGGCCTTTACTGCAAATCTGCGGAAATATCCGACTATGTCCGCAACCACATCGCCGTACTCACACATGCCCTGCATAGTAGAGGGAGTCCCGCGCTTGTGCATGGCTATATATCCCAACCCAAGTGAAGCTACGGTCCGAAGCATCCGGGGGTCATCTTCGCCGGCCGATATGTCGTTGACGGTAAATGGCCCGAATTCATCATAACAGCGGCGCACTATCCCGGAACGGAAAGTATCCACTGAAAACGGTATTCCAGGATACCGCGTAACCATAATCCTCAGTGCCGGTCGGATTCTTTCCCATTCGGTCCGGGCATCCGCAGGCACTGAGCCCGGACGTGTAGAGCAGCCTCCGATGTCAATAATATCCGCACCCTCCTTTATATGCCTGTCTATAAGTGAGATCATGGCATCTTCAGTTACCGCCCTCGACTTGCTGTAGAAAGAGTCGTCGGTAACATTCAGGATACCCATTATTCTTATGCGGCTTGTTTGCATTTTATGACTAATTTTGCATGCAACTGCAAATTTATACAAATTACCGATATGCTGATAGCCATAGAAGGTCTGGACGGCTCAGGCAAAACCACTCAGGTGGAAATGGCCAGGGAGTACCTGTCCACCCTGGGAAAACTCAGATACGAACACTTCCCGAGATTCGACGCGCCTGTATTCGGCCGCATGCTATCGATGTTCCTGCGCGGCGAATTCGGAAGCATAGACAAGGTCCATCCGATGCTCGTGGCCCTGCTCTTTGCGGAAGACCGCCGGAGCGCATCCCCGCAAATAAGGCAATGGCTGGACGACGGGGACATCGTACTGCTGGACAGATACGTATATTCCAACATAGCTTTCCAGGGCGCAAAAACCCGTACTGCCGAAGAATGCGACAGGCTGGCCGGCTGGATTCTCGATACCGAATATGCGGAGTTCGGTATTCCCAGACCCGATATCAACCTGTTCCTCGATGTCCCACTCGATTTCATAGACGGCAGGCTGAAGGAAAGAAGATGCGCCGGGGACAGGGAATATCTGCACGGCAAGGCAGACATACATGAATCTGATATGAGATTCCAGGCAAGGGTCAGGGAAGTCTACCTTAAACAATGCTCGGCAGATCCTCATTTTATACGCATAGACTGTTCAGGTCCGGACGGAGGCATGCTTCCGGCCGGGACGATTTTCGAGAAAATCAAAGAACACATAGACAACGCCCTGCAAGGGCACCGGCTGCCATGAGACTGATAAGAACCGTCATGTTCATACTCCGCGTAATATTCGGACTCGTCTACATACTGTCCGGATTTTTCAAGCTCATGGACCCCGTAGGCACGGGCCTCAAACTTGCGGAATATTTCAATGTCCTCCACCTCGGCTTCCTGCATGGGCTTTCCGTCCCTGCGGGCATAGGCTGGTCCACTGCCGAATTCGTAACCGGCATAGCCATTCTCATGTGCGTAAGGATGAGGTTCTTCTCCTGGGTCGGCCTGTGTATGGAGTCATTTTTCACCATCCTTACGCTATACATAGCATTGTTCGACCCTATCGCCGACTGCGGCTGTTTCGGAGACATAGTGCATCTTACGAACTGGCAGACATTCTACAAGAACATAATCCTGCTTGCCTGCGCAATCCCCATCTTCATCTTCAGAGGCAAGTTCAAGCCCGTTGCCCCGGTAGCGGCCGAATGGTGCTTCATAGCCGTTTTCGCCGTGATAGGCGTTGTCTCCTCCATCTGGGTATATTTCACAAGACCCATAATAGAATTCGGGGACTTCAAGGCAGGCTCGGACATAACCCTTGCAATAGAAAAGGGATACTCGTACGCACAGACGGACAACACATTCATCTACCAGAAAGACGGGACAAGGAAGGAGTTCACCCTGGACAACCTGCCCGACTCCACCTGGACATACGTGGAAACGGTCGAGAAGGGGAATGCTTCCGGGGAAACGGAGACTGTTTTCGACTTTACAATAACAGATGCCGGAGGCGGGATGCTCACCTCCCGCATTACGGGAGGCTTCAGGCCGCGCATATTAGTGGTGGCCTACAGGCCTGAGAATTTGAAGGCCAGGGACTGGGAATATATATCGGATCTGGCGGACAGCCTCCTGTCTATCGGAAGGCTGTATGTCCTTGTACCGGCTGACAACGGATATGTCGCCGGCATAGAAGCGGAATATCCTTCCCTTGCCGGCCGCATAGCTTACGGAGACTACAGGACCCTGATATCGCTAAGCCGTCCCAACGGGGGAATAGTATATTTCAAAGAAGGGATAGTCATAAGGAAATGGGGCAAGGGAGGCCTCAAGCCACAGAAAATAAAAGAGACCCTCACAATGGACTCCGAAGAGCTCACGGCGAAGGTCTCCATAGGGCAAAGGCTTTTCTATGAAATGTCTATCCTGCTTATTTTCCTGATAATAGTAATGTTCCGCTATATCTGCGGAATCATCTACGGCATACGCCGCAAGCCTACTCCCTGACGCACCTTACAGAATAGGCGTCAGCCCTCGATGCACTTCCTCCAGGCGCGACCGTAAGCATGTCCGTGCCGTCCATATTCTTAGTCGAGAAGGATATCGAAGCATGTGCCATGCCTTCTATACCCATGGCTGACTCCGTATCGGGTGTAGACGACCAATACGAACCCCAGATACCGCTTACGCTCCCCATAAGCATGGCATATGAGCCGTCATAACGGGCTGCCGCCGGGAAAAACGAAGAGACGCCGGCAGACCTGTCGAGCCAGAACCTCCATCCATAGTCATAGTCGTCGATATCTATCACGCCGTCACCGTTTACATCCTCTACGTTGAAGTCATAAAAATTCCACGCATAGCTGCCGGATGAGGTAAAATGCCTGAACACTTCCGAATCCGGCACTCTCCAGCCGGGAGGGCAGGGATCGAAGCATGTCTTGGCAGAGGCATCGCCCCAAAGGCCGTCATTGCCTGAGCCTGATTTCAGCCAGTCCCTCGAAACCAGATACTGTCCCTGGTTCGAGATGACCACTGTCGGATGGGATATGGCATATTCTATATTATTCTCGTCAAGGGAAGTATAGGATGAGTGGCCTGTTTCCACCACTGCCCCGTCCATGTCATAGACCGGTACGGGCATGGTCGATGTAGTTCCGGTAAGCGTAGGCGAGCCGGGGAACGGGTCCTTCCTGCCCCACTGGTACAGCAGCCCGTAATAGCGTGCATCCGCCGTAAAGTCAACCGCAAGCGCGCCGAGATTGACATTCATGACCCCGTATCCGTCAGAAGACTGGAGGGCGGACAGAGTCATGCCGGGATTCCATATGTGCCAGCTCCACAGGATGCCGCCTTCTTCATCGGTAACAGCCACAAGAGCATTGCCTTCCGCCCCCGAAGCCTCGAAGACAAGGTCGCCGCCGAGCAGTTCCACAGACGTTATCATACCGGCTTCGCTCTGCCATACCAGTACCGCATCTGCCGGCGAAATGGTTTCGGGTACGAAACTGCCGGCCGGAACGCCGTTGCCCATTACCGTTGCATCCAACAAATATGTCCCCGCCGAATTGATGACATAGCAATTAGCCGCACCCTCCGCAGAGAGATCGGATGCCGCATCGGCCTTGTCCGAACGGGACTGCCCTATTGTAAGCGCAAGCTGTTCGAGAGTGGATCCCGTCTCGCCATAAACAGTAAATACGGCGCTTCTGTCCTCGGTTGCGGTATTCCTCTCCACAATCACAGTCACCATATGCGAACCGTCCGCATCCGTACTGCTCTCGTAGCTGCACCAGTCCCTGTTGGAACTGTACGAAACTTCCGCATGCCGGGTAATCACCTCGAAGGTAAGTCTTCCACCCTCCGCAGGAAAGTTGTCATAAGTGAATTCTTCCTCCGACACGCAATTAAGCGATATGCCCGAAGTCGGAGATTTCTCCTGGCAGGCCGTAAGGATAAAGGCCGCAAGGATAAAAGGCAAGAACTTTTTCATATCCATAAAACGATATTTTTTTGCGAACATAGCAAAAAAACAGGAGATAACAATATAAAATCCAGTGAGTACGGTATTCGGCACCCCCCGGGGCAGACAGAATCCCGCCTTACGGACAAACAAAGCAACCGCATCAGAAAAGCTCGTCGAGAAGCCTGTCCATATCCCGACGCTCTTTCTTGGTAGGACGCCCTGTCCCGCGGTCGCGCCGTATATACACTGTCTCGAAGGGGGCTGAAAGCTTGTCCAGTTCGGACTGGGGCGTCATGTCTTCTACATATTCCGGGACAAGCTTGGCGCTCTGGCGGTTGTCCACTGTCCGCAATACTTTGTAGGAGAAATGCACGCTGCCCTTGCGCACGGAAATGACGTCCCCTTCGCGTATTTCCTTTGACGCCTTTGCTTCCATACCGTTGACCTGCACCTTGCCGCTGCGGCAGGCATCGGCGGCATCCGAGCGGGTCTTGTACACCCTTACAGCCCACAGATATTTATCTATCCTCGACATACAGGTCCCTCTCCGGCTGTTTTTCTATATAATATTCCAGAAGCAGTGCGGAATTTCCGGCAGGGGCTATGGAAAATCCGGGCAGTACGGCCGGGACGACTGTCCACTCTCCCTTTCCGAGAGTATATTCCGTTCCGTCATGAAGGGCGATTACCGCTCCGCCTTCAGCACAGAAATAGATTATGAAACTCTCATAGTTTTCCGCAAGGAATTCCCTGCGCGAATCGATATAAAGCTCGGTAGCGGTAAAGTGTGGATTGGACGAAAGCCTGCGGCTGAACCCTCCGGCAGGGCGGTGAAGATATGCCGGAAGATAGTACGCAGAAGGATCGTATTTATCGTAATTGATGCAGTCATAGGCCAGATCGAGATGCATTTCCCTTGCTGAAGACGGATCGTTTTCGCGTCCCCAGTCATACAGGCGGTAGGTCACGTCCGAAAGCTGCTGTACCTCCGCTATCACTATCCCTCCCTGCGCCGAATGCACTATGCCGGACTCGATATAAAAGAAATCCCCTTTGCGCGGATGGTATGCATTGAGGACCTCCGTAACCGTACCGTCCTTGCACCTGCGGTAAAACTCATCCGGGGTCACGCGGCGCGAAAATCCCATATAGACTATTGCGGAAGGGGATGAGTCGAGCACATACCAGCATTCGCTCTTTCCGTAGGAGCCGTGGCGGTCGAAAGCGGTCTCATCGTCGGGATGGACCTGTACGGAAAGACGCCCTGTAACATCGAGCATCTTGACAAGCAGGGGGAACTCGTTGCCGAAGCGCTTGTAATTGTCCTCCCCCACAATCTCATCCATATAGGTTTCCACAATGTCGTACAACGGGTTTCCGTCCAGATATCCGCCGGAAACCACGGAACTGTCCTCGGGAAATCCGGATATTTCCCAACTCTCTCCGATTATCAGCGAAGGGTCGAATGGCTTGCCGTACATCTGCACAAGCGAATGGCCGCCCCATACGCGCCCGTTGGGCACGGGGACGAATTTAAGCGGATAGGGTTTCTTTATCATATCGTTTCTCGGGTATGTTTTTAGCTATAAGGTACACTATTGCGCAAAACAGCAAAGCTGCAACGGATATGGCGGAACAGTACATCCAAAGCCGCGGAAAGAGAATCCTCAACGACCCGAAATCCAGGTCCGGCCTTGTAAAATGCACGAGCAGCCCTGTCGCATTATTCAGAAAGTGCAGGAATACGACTGTCCAGAAACTGCGGGTCCGGTAATATATCCAACCGAAGAAACATCCGAAGCATATTGCCGGAACGGCCTGCCACACATTAAGATGCATAAGCCCGAACATGAGGGAGGACCACAAAATCGCCATAAACGGCCCCATTCTATGCAGCAAACCTCTAAGAATCAGGCCACGACAGAGAAATTCCTCGAAAAGCGGGGCGAATACGGCTATCTTGACGAAAGCCCAGAATATGGAATCGCCGTATACGTCTTCCGATGCTTCCCTGAACCACTCCGGCGTTTCAACAGCCCCGGTCAGCGGGTCAAGCACGAGTACGAGCGAAAAAAAAGCCGTTATCAGCAGCAGAAAGAAAAGGACGGGACGAATCCTTCCGAAGCAGGGGGAATCGACATCTACCGGCAGACCGGGCAAGTGTTCGGCCATGGCTTTGCCGCCCTGATACCAGGCATAAAGCAGCGGGGGCAGGAATCCGACGGCATACAGCAGGGCGCCTCCCCATGCGGAAGTCCATGTCTTTCCGGAATCAAAGGGCAGAAGCAACAGAACCGGCAGGAACTGCCCGAGTATGAGCAGAAAGAACAATATCCAGCACCCGTGCATGTCGGGCAGGAAATAATTCGCTCTTTTAAACATCCTTACAATTTTTTTCAAAGATATGGAATATATTCTAATTTTGTAATCATGACTTCCGGACGCAGAAAAGACAATACCGACAGGCCAACGCCGCGCTGGCTGAAGGCGGTAAGGAACAAATACTTCATAGTGACAGTATGCTTCCTTGCAGTACTGTTTGCAGGCAAGAACAACATATTCCGCCTTTGTTCGGACTATATAAAGGTGCTCCGCCAGGAAAAGGTGCTCCGCCAGTACGAAAAGGACATCTCCGCCATGGATGAAAGAATCCGGGAACTTACTTCCGACAAGGACTCGCTGGAAAAATTTTCACGGGAACAGTTCTATTTCCATAAAAAGGACGAGGACGTATTCATTCCTGAACGGGATGGAGCTTCTGATTGAACAGGTTCATTGTCCTGTCTATCCCTGCAAGGCCGAACGACTTGACTGCCTCCACTGCCCTTTCTCTTACCTCCGGAAGCAGAAGCCTTTCTTCTTCCGTCCATTTTCCCAACACGAAATCCACCTGCGTGCCATATCCCTTATGCGAACCGATCCCTACCCTGAGCCGCGGATAATTGTCCGTACCTATAAATTCGGAGATATTGGCCAGCCCGTTGTGTCCGCCGCTGCTGCCTCCCTTCCTGAGCCGGATTACTCCTAACGGCAAGGCCATATCGTCAGCCACGACAAGCATGTTTTCCGGGAGAAGGCCTGTCTTTCCAAGCCAGTAGGATGCAGCCTTGCCGCTGAGGTTCATATAAGTCGAGGGTTTAAGCAGCAGGAATGAGCGCCCTTTCAGACGGATTTCGGCAACATCCCCGTATCTGTCTGTCTTAAAAGCAATATTGGACGCCTGTGCCCAGGTGTCCAATATTGAAAATCCCATATTGTGCCGGGTATCGGCATATTCGTATCCGATATTGCCCAGGCCTATCACGAGAAAATTCGCCACCGCCGGAATTATTGTGCGGCAGTCTCGCCCTCAGCGGCAGGCGCTGCCTCTTCAGCAGTATCGGCAGCCGCAGCGGCGCGGGTATGCTTGACTGTACATACGCCGGTGGATTTGGGGCTGACAATGGTAACCCCCTCATACGAGAGATCCCCGGCAGTAATCTGTTTACCCAGTTTGAGGTTGGTGATATCCACGTCAAGAACATCGGGCAGTGCATCGGGCAGACCTGAAACCTTGAGTTTGCGGGCCTCTATAAGCAGCTTTCCACCCTGCTTTACACCTTCGCAGCTTCCGAATATGTTCAGCGGAACATCTATAACCACAGGCTTGTCGGCCGATATGGCGAGGAAGTCCGCATGTATGGTGGCATCAGTTACGGGATGGAACTGAAGTTCGTGCATGACGGCAAGGTACTTCGTCCCGTCCACGTCAAGATCCACTATGTAGCTGTTGGGAGTATGGGTAAGCTGTTTAAGTTCTTTGGCAGGGACAGTGAAAAGCACATTGTCCATACCCATACCGTAAAGTACGCAGGGAACATCCCCGTTTTTTCTGATTGCCTTGACATCGGACTTTTTACCCTTTGCCCTGGTCTTTCCGTTTAAAATAATGTGTTTCATAATGTTAATTTAAAAATGTGTTACTCAGTCCGGCCTTTCCGGACCCCATTACACCAAAAAGTATAGCTTTTTGAGGGTGCAAAAATAACTAAATTTCCGTATATTTGCAGACAATTCACTAATAATAGAACACATTATGGAAAAGAAATGGAGATGCACAGTCTGCGGATACGTCCATACAGGTCCTACTCCGCCCGAGAAATGTCCTTTATGCAAGGCTCCGGCCGAAAAATTCGTAGAAGTCATAGAAGAGGAAAACGCCCTTTCCTGGGCTGACGAACATGTGCTCGGCGTAGCCAAAGGCTGCGACAAGGAAATATGGGAAGGTCTCCAGGCCCACTTTACCGGAGAATGCACTGAAGTCGGAATGTATATTGCGATGAGCAGGCAGGCCGACAGGGAAGGTTATCCCGAAATCGCCGAGGCATACAGGAGAATCGCATTCGAAGAGGCCGAACATGCAGCCAGGTTCGCGGAACTCATAGGCGAGGTAGTCTGGGATACCAAAACCAACCTCAAGAAAAGGATGGAAGCCGAGTCTGCGGCATGTGCAGACAAAAAGAGAATCGCCACTCTGGCAAAGAAACTGAACTATGACGCAATCCATGACACCGTCCATGAAATGTGCAAGGACGAGGCCCGTCACGGACAGGCGTTCGAGGGACTGTACAAAAGATTCTTCGGGAAATAGCGGACACTATTCTACTCTACCATGGACACCGCCATATTCCATGCAAGTGTCTTATAGTATTCCGCAAGTATCTCATTTTCGGGATTGGGTACATAGGTGCTCAGTCCCGAAAATTTTATTATGTCGAAACCGTCATTGTTGACATAGAAACCGTCGGTAGCATATTTTGCAGGGACCGCTACACCGAGAACCCTCCTGAACTCGGAATACAGGCTGTCATCGGCAATATAGCTTATAAAATCCCCGAAATCATAGAACCATGCCCTGCCTCCCCTGAAATAAGGCTGCAGCCTGGCCATGTCGAGTTCCGGGATAAGAGCCCTGCTTTCCGAAAAAATCCTGCGGCAGACAGTTGCAAGCGCATCAAGTGCATACGTATTGACTAAAGAGACTGTGGCGCCAAGGTCCCGCGACTCGTAAAAGTCGAGATACAGCCTGCAAACCTCGTCAAGCCCGTCCGCCATATGGTGCGAATTGAATATCGGCTCCATTATGGCCGAATAAGGAAAGCCGTATGCAAATACCTCAGCCGGAGAAGCTATCATATAATAGCATTTGTCTTTCAGCTCGTATGCGACCTCTATCCCCCCCATGAGGCAGGCATCGAAAAGTATGAAATCGTACTTGAGCGGAAGGGCCCCGGCAAGATCCCTTATGTCCATTTCCTTGCCCCACTGCTCGCCGAAAGACTTTACGCAGGATGCATAAGGGTCCGGCAGCGATGCCTGGAGTATATATCGGGGGACTTCTCCCGGAGCATAATATGAAGACGGATTCGAATAGTATCCGCTCGGCAGCCAGCCGCTTCCATGCGACCAGAGTATCAATCCGTTATAATTTGCAGGGAAAAGCGTTGCAGCATAACCGAGGACAGAGGAGAGGACGCTATCGGAAACGGAATTGTGTTCTTCGTATTCCCTTATGACCTCCGCATTGGCATCGCCGAAACGGTCCTTGTAAAGCCTTATCAGCTTCGGCGATTCGCCCGAGACATTATAGTACACTAAAAGCACGTTGCCTGTTTCACCGGGAGAGGTGTACTCGGGAAGCCACCCTTCCATCATTTGGGATATATTGCTCAAAGCATTGTTGTCCAAACCATTATCCTCAGCCGCCATATAAACGAGCACCGTCTTGCTGCCTTCGTCGGACAAAGGCCCGTCCGCATCCATGCTGCACGAGGCCGGCACTGTCATGGATATTATGGCTGCAATCACAATATAATACAGATGAATACTCTTCACACGAGCCATATTTGCCAGTTTATTATGGGCAAATATAGAATAAATTTCGTATTTTTGTCGGAGTTTAATTTTAAAAAGGTCTAAGACATGAAAGGTGACACTTTTTTCGCATTTGTCGGCGGGCTTCTCGTAGGGGCCGCCGCGGCAGTCCTGTTTGCACCCGACTCGGGGGACGAGACACGTAAAAAAATCAGGGAGACATTCGACAAGGAATACTCCAACCTGAAACACAGATTCTGCAACGCCGAAAAAAGGATGGAGGCAGAACAGAATGCCGGCGAAGACGGCGCTAATGAATAAAGTCCCGGCATGGAAGAAGAAAAGAATACGCGGGAGCCCAATAATCCGTTGGGGGATCTTTTCATGTCCGTCAAGGATTATTTCGATTTGCGCATAGATGAAATCAAGCTGATACTTGCCGAGAACATGGGCAAGGTATTCAGCCGCCTCATCTTCTTCTTTCTGCTTTTCATACTGTGGGGCATCACGCTCGGCCTGGTTGCCGCCGCCCTGAGTTCCTGGATAAGCGCACTGCTTGGTTCAAAGGTACTCGGGCCGCTGGTTACGGCCGGCGTATTCCTGATAGCCATTATTGTCTTCTACATTTTCAGAGACAGGTTTTTCAGGAACAGCCCGCTGCGTATGTTCATAAGGATGTTTTTCAATGACGGGAAAAATGGGAAAAGAAAATAGAAACTCCGCATATCTCTCCATAAGGAACGTGAAGGACCTGCAGCATCAGCGCAGGATACTTTCCTCACGCATAGACCATCAGGAAATAATGGTCATGTACAAGCTGCGGAATCTCTGGGACTTCATATCTCCCGCCAACCTTCTGGACATGGGATGCAGGGCCATAGCCTCGCACAGCCGCCCGTTCGGCGTATTTTATCAGGCGGTCTCTTTCCTGCGCCTGTTCCTGACAGGAAAGCGCAAGAAATAGAAGCGGAAGATGAAGATAATAATAGCCGGGGCCGGAGAAGTCGGAAGCCACCTTGCCAAGATGCTGACATCCGAGCATCATGATATTACCGTCATAGACAGTGACGAGGAAAGAATCGAGAAGCTCGGGGTCGAATCGGACATAATAACCGTAGT
Organism: Candidatus Coprenecus stercoripullorum; assembly: GCA_018715745.1. GTDB lineage: Bacteria > Bacteroidota > Bacteroidia > Bacteroidales > UBA932 > Coprenecus > Coprenecus stercoripullorum. The sequence continues at coordinate 25,789 of DVLA01000004.1, read as the reverse complement.
CGGCCAGTCCACGTCCATAGAGACCCTCGTCAATGCCGGGATAAAGCGTGCCGACCTGTTCATTGCCGTATGCCCCGACCAGGACCAGAACATCAATATCGTTTCCGCAGTCCTGGCAAAAAAACTCGGGGCCAAAAAGGTTACGGCCAGAATCAATAACGAGGAATACCAGAAAAGCGACAACCGGCTTCTCTTTACGGAACTCGGCATCGACTCCCTGTTCTACCCCGAGAAAATAGCGGCCAATGAGATAATCGGACTGCTCAAACAGACATCCGCATCCGAATTCATGAACTATTCCCACGGCAAACTCCAGCTGATTGTTTACCGCCTGGAGGAAATATCCCCTATGGCGAACAAGACTGTCGGGGAACTTAAAGAATACATGGCAGGGCTTTTCCGCTGCGTGGCGCTGACCCGCAACGGAGAGACGATCATCCCCAAGAGCAGTACCAAATTCAAGGCGGGCGACTATGTCTACATAGTGACCAAGAAAGAAGGTGCGGCAAACGCCCTCGCCCTTTCAGGCCGGGAGAAAGTCGCAATAAAGAAGCTCATGATCCTCGGCGGCGGAAGAATCGGGGAAATGGTCGCAAGGAATATGGAAAAGCAGGTGGAATGCGTCAAGCTTATAGAACACAAGAGCGAACGGTGCGCATTTCTGTCCGAAACACTTGACAGGACCCTGGTAATTGAAGGCGACGGACGCAATTCCGACCTTCTCATGGATGAAGACATCAAGGACATGGATGCATTCATAGCGGTCACCAGCAGTTCAGAGACCAATATCCTTTCAAGTGTCATTGCCAAAAGGATGGGCGTACCGAGAATAATTGCCGAAGTGGAGAATTTCGAGTACATGAAACTTGCTGAGGAGATGGGAGTCAATTCCGTCATAAACAAAAAGATGATTACGGCAGGACGTATTTTCCGGTTTACCCTTTCCAACAAGGTCCGCTCCATCAAGGTGCTCAACGGTACGGATGCGGAGGTGCTGGAGTTCATCGTAAACACCAACAGCAGGATTACCACCGGGGCCCTCAAGGACCTGCATTTTCCGGAAAACGCCCTCATAGGAGGGTATATCAGGGGCAATGAGAGTTTCATCGCCAACTCCGAAAGCGTAATAAGACCATACGACCAGGTTGTGGTATTCGCCGCTCCCGAGGCCGTAGGGAAAGTAGACAAATTCTTTTTATAACAACCAAATACAGATAAAACTAAACGGACTTAAAATGAACAGATTCAAATTTTCCGTATCGGGCAAGACCCGCACCGAACATGACCTGTTGGGATATAAGGAAGTTCCCGAAGAAGCACTCTTCGGCATACAGACACTCAGATGCATCGAGAACTTCGACATAAGCAACAACCACCTCTGCGACCACCCGGAGTTCATCAAGGCTTTCGGGATCATCAAGATGGGGGCCATCCTTGCCAACCACAAGCTCGGGCTCGTATCGGATGAAATAAAGGATGCCGTGGTGCAGGCCTGCCAGGAACTTATAGACGGCAAACACATAGAATTCTTCCCCATAGACATGATGCAGGGCGGGGCAGGAACCAGCGCAAACATGAATGCCAACGAGGTGATAGCGAACAGGGCGCTGGAGATAATGGGCAGGAAACACGGAGAATACCAGTACTGCCACCCGAACGATCACGTAAATATGGCCCAGTCCACCAATGACGCATATCCGAGCGCAATGCACCTCGGGCTGTATTTCATCAACCAGAAACTACAGGAAAATCTCAAAGACCTGATTAAGGCATTTGACGACAAGAAAAAAGCCTTCGCCAATATCATAAAGATGGGACGTACCCAGCTTCAGGACGCAGTGCCCATGACGCTCGGACAGTCGTTCGGGGCCTTTGCGGATGCCATGAGGCACGAATCCGCCCGTCTGCAGAAAGCGGCTGATGAATTCCTCTACACCAACATGGGTGCAACGGCAATAGGGACCGGCATAACCGCCGAACCGGACTATGCCAGGTTCTGCACTGAATTCCTGAGAGAGATAACCGGCCTGGACATAAAACTGTCACGCAACCTTATAGAGGCCACGCACGATACCTCATGCATGGTAGCCTATTCTTCCGCTCTCAAATCCATTGCCATAAGGCTGTCGAAGATATGCAACGACCTGAGACTCATGTCTTCCGGACCACGCACAGGCATCGAGGAAATCAATCTCCCTCCCAAACAGCCAGGCTCGTCGATAATGCCCGGCAAGGTAAACCCGGTTATCCCCGAGGTAGTAAACCAGGTATGCTTCAAGGTTATAGGAAACGATTTCGCTGTAACTATGGCCTCAGAAGCCGCACAGCTTGAGTTGAACGTAATGGAGCCGGTAATGGTAGAATCGCTTGTAGAATCGGCCACATGGATGGGCAAGGCCTTCAAGACCCTCCGCGTAGAGTGCATCGAAGGCATTACCGCCAACAAAAAGCATTGCGAGGAACAGGTAAGGCAGAGCATCGGCATTGTAACCGCCCTGAAGCCTTACATAGGATATTCCAACTGCACCGAAATTGCAAAGGAAGCCCTTGAGACCGGTATCGGAGTATATGATCTCGTACTCGAACGCAAGCTGCTTACCAAGAAGCAGCTCGACATCATTCTCAATCCGAAGAACATGATCAGGCCGAGCATGATAAAGGACATAAAGAAACAGGAATAAAGGCCGGGCTATCCGCCCGCTTACTCAAAATCGAAAAAGGCTGCACCATCCGGTGCAGCCTTTTTCAGTCCATACTCCGCCACAGTCAGGGCACAAGGGAAACGATATTGGTGGTAAAAAGCTTGACGGCAATGGCAAGCAGGATAATGCCGAAAAATTTCCGGAGAATGAAAATCCCGCCCTGACCGAGTATCCTGGAAACCCATTTGAGGTTGCGCATTACGAAATATACCAACAGCATATTCAGAACTATGGCCACCACTATATTTTCCACCTCATACTCGGCGCGCAGCGACAATACGCTCGTAAGCGCCCCCGCACCCGCAATGAGGGGGAATATGACAGGGACGATAGTAGCGGAGCCGCCAGCTTTTTCATACTTGAAGATTTCCACATCAAGTATCATCTCGCCCGCAAGGATAAGTATGATCAGCGATCCGGCTACGGCAAAAGAAGAAATATCCACACCGAAAAGCGAAAGGATGGAATCCCCGAGGAAAAGGAAAAGCAGGAAAATCACAGCGGAAAAAACCGCCGCCTTCCCGCACTCCACTTTAAGCCCCCTTTCTTTAAGCCCGAGAATCACAGGCACGGAACCCGTTATATCGATTATAGCGAAAAGTACCATAAACGCGCTTATTATCTCCTTAAGACTAAAATGAAGTGCCATTCCTATTAATTTTTATAATTATCCGTTGCAAAATTAAGAAAATTTCATTGGAATTTTGATTTACGGATTATTCTTCGTATATTGCACCTGAAATTAACATAATCAAATATTTAAACGACATGAAAGAACTTGTTGACAAAATCCATGCGGAATTTGACGAATTTAGAAAGAACTCAGAAGCCCAGCTTGTCAAAGGCAACAAGGCAGCCGGCATGAGAGCCAGGAAATCCGCCCTTGAACTTAGCAAGTTGTTTAAGGACTTCAGAAAGCAGTCCGTAGAGTTCTCAAAATAGACTGCCGGGCGCGGGCCGGCGATACCGGTCCAGGCACCGACAGAAAACAGTTATCCGTATAGAAATTGTTGTAGACCTATTCGGGGACGCCCGTCCGGTGTCCCCGTTTTTCATGCCCGTCCCCTATATCTCCATTATGATTCCCGTCCTGTCCTCCGCGCTCCACAGCCAGAGTTTCCTGCCGGCAACCTTCGAGCACTCCACAACAAGATGCTCGGAACGTATCGACGCCGCACCGAAAAATTCAAGGACCGCCGTTATGCCATCCTCCGGACTTTCGGGAACACATTCAAGCACTACATTAAGGCAGGTATCCTGCTCGTTAGTCTGAATACGGCCCTGGCGTCTCTGCGGATTTGACGCTTTCTGATGCCTGTCCCTGTCGTACACGAATACGGGATGTCCCTCAACATACAGGCCGCACTCCGTCTCTTCAAGAAAGGAGGCCTTTTCGGGAGAGTCGACTCTTACTACATGCCTTTCCCTGCAGGAGACAGGGAAAAGGGCCATAACCGCAAAAAGAGATATGAAAAACACAGACTTTCTCATAACGGGTCCTCCAGAGGCTGTCCTACGTCCATATACTTGGTAATATTCTCAAAACTTCCGTCGGAATACCCTATCCTGGCCTCAATCCGGTTTTTGCCCTGCACATCCAGGACGACTGCGCCCTCATCACACGGCCTGCCGTTTAGGAACCACTCCAGCGAGACACAGTCCTTCCCGAGATTGAGTACTTTGGGAAACACCGTACTTCCCACGGGATATGAATTTCTAATGCCGAAGATATAGGGATACGGAGAAGTCAGCGGCATGGTCGTAAAATCCGCGTATAACGTATCACCGTTGGCATCCTCCCCTATATAATACAGCCCGAGCCTGTAATCCGTCTTGGGCTCAAGGGATGAGAAACCGTATTCCATGAAAGATACAGTATCGGACAGAACCGTAGAGTCCCTTTCGATATTCTCCAGCATTATCCCCCAGTCGAAGACCCCCGACCTTTCGCACTCCCATTTCAGATACGCCTCCCTCTGATAGACACCGAGATTGTAAGAAACAGGATAAAGCAGTTTTTCAGTATAGTCTTCCTCAATGCCGAATGTCACACATCCGTTGTCGGCATAGGATATGCCATATATCCTGAATCCCATCGGATTGCCCTGCCAGTCCGTAAATGACGGAATACTTGTGGCGCTGAATTCCGTAACATGGCCCTGACCTGGGAAAAAGACCTGGCTCTGGTCCACCGCGTCCCTGTAGGCCTCGACCAGATCGGCGCATTCATGCGCGGCACAGGTGTTGATAAGCCCTACATCCCACCTGACAGAAGCCCTTATACCTTCCACTATGGCAGAAGACTTGTCAATATGGTAAACCACCAGGCCGCGCCCGCCGATATAGGCATCCCAACCGATATCTATACGGTTCTCTATCAGGAAATACTCTCCGGGAATATCGGTATCCACCCTCATCACCTCCGAAGCAAGAAACGAAGGCTGCAGCACATAAGAAGGGGACAATACGGGTTCAAGATAGCTTATCGCCCCCGAAAGCTCCCGGTCGACTGCACAGAAATACGGGGGAGTCCTTCCAGCATTATTATAATTGCCCTCATCCATCAGCGAAAGAGTGCCCCAGAGACAGTTTGCTGTTCCGGATACGGAATAATCCACGTCATAAAGGTCCTTCAGGCCGAGGAAATGGGAAAATTCATGACAGAATGTGCCGATTCCGGCCGGGACGTTCCCCTCAAAGCCCGAAAGCTCGGAAGAGCACCCGAACATGGAAAAAACTTTCCCGTCCAGCTCGAATACATCTCCGCCAAAGACGGCCGTCTGCGGCCATATAGTATTTTCCCTGCCGCTTTCAGCCTCGTTAAGGCCCGCAAAATAGAAAAAGACATAGTCGACAAGACCGTCCCCGTCATTGTCGTATTCCGAGAAGTCCACATCCGGATCGGCCTTCAGACAGGCCTCCCTGACAAGCTTCTGAAGATTGACATCATAATCTATAACCTGTGGAATGCTTTTGTCATTCATCCCGTAGTAGGCCATGGGGCGGCTGAGGGATACGACCGGGGCCACATCGAAGACAAAGTCCAACTGAGGTATGTTGGCCTTGAAATAATCGTATGCGGAACCTGTCGCCCCGTTCGCGGAGTAGCTGGGAGAATTGAGCATCGCATCGAAATGCGCCGAAGGGTTGTCAACCGAAAACCTTACGTCAGAGAACTGTACAGGTATGACAATCACTCTTACCGGCATGCCGGGGGCGAATCTCCCGGATGCCGGTCCGGCAGGGAGCATACCGGAAGAGGACAGCATGGAGAGCCTGCGTCCTCTCATCGCGGAAGCCGCCTCCACCCCCACTGCCATTGTCCTTTCCCCATAGAAAGATGCAGGTCCAGGAACAACTCTCCGGTCCGACACTTCCACCCCGGAAAGAGTATAGGAGGCGTAATAATAATAGCCGTCATCCCCCTGCACTACCGTCCTTCCGTCTGAAGCCACCATGTACCTGAAAAACTCATCTCCCCTGATGACAAGCTCCAATACCCGCCCGTCCGGTTCCGTTACCCTGACCGGGGCAGGGACAGCCTTAACGGCAAAAACAGGCACTATCGGCATAAATATGAAAATTATGAACGGGAGTGAACGCATTTTGCGTATTTTTGTCTTGTTTAAATTCGTGAAAATACAAAAAAACAACGAAAACGGCAACAATGCGAATATCCGGAATCCGTAATATAATTCTACTTGCACTGCTATGTACGCCTGTACACGCGCAGCATGCCGTAGACAGCCTCCTGAAGGAATGCGGGAAATTCGAGAAATGGAGAGTAGTCGAAATCGAGGAATCCCCCCTGCTCGGAGGAGATACAAAATACATCTACAAACTGTCGGAAGGCGATACCCTGAAAGGCAATACCGTCTTCGGACAGAGGGAGGACGACCTTCTCGCCCCGTGCAACATTATGGCAAACATAATAGGCATAGTCAAGTCCAGCAATTCGGTCTTTCCCGAAAGACGCGGCGACGGATACTGCGCCAGGATGGAAGTGGTTCTGGAAAGGGTCAAGGTCATAGGAATGATCAACATCAGCGCACTCGCCCAGGGAACGATCCTTACGGGGAGCTTCATAGAGCCCATACGCAACACTCAGGACCCGTATTCGAAATTCAATTGCGGCATTCCCTACACATCCCGCCCCAAAGCCCTGAAATACGACTACAAGTCCCAGGGAGGGAAGGAAATAATCCGGGCCACAGGCCTTACTCCTAAAAAGCACATCGGGGGGAAGGACTATCCCTATATAGGGGTGGTGCTTCAGAAAAGATATGAAGACGAAAAGGGAAACGTACATGCCCTGCGCGTAGGCACCGGTTTCAAAATATTCTATGAGGATGCTCCTGAATGGGTCAACGGGGAGACAATAGAAATCCTCTACGGCGACATAACTTCACATGAGGGCTACACCGATTTCATGGGCCTCAAAAACGGAGATTCGGCATACTACTGCCTGAACAGCAAAGGCAGGTCGGTACCCATACTCGAAGAGGGATGGGCGGATGCCGACGACACCCCTACCCACGCGATTGTATGGATATCATCAAGCTGCGGGAAAGCTTTCTACGGAGGTCTCGGCAACAAATTCTGGATCGACAACGTGGAATTTGTATTCTGACGGATTTCAAAAAAAGGGAATCCGGAAACAACTTCCTTTACTTTTCCTAACGGCGGAACCGTTTTGCATATTTTCATGGCATGAACCATGATGATACGGTATATGCGTGTGCGCTCAACAGGATTTTCGCATACTCGTGCGCAAAAGGCAAGGCACTTGCAGAACGTTTCCCCTCTCCCGGGGAAATATTCTCCTTAGGCAGGGGCGGACTTGAGGATATCTTCGGCAAAGGCTCCCCCTTCGTGGAAAAAATTTCCGACAAAAGCATCCTCGACAAAGCCGAAGGGGACGTGGCATGGGCCGGAAAGATGGGGATACCTATAATATATATAGGCGACAGGGAATACCCTGGAAGACTCAGGGAATGTCCTGATGCCCCCATAGTCCTTTTCTATAAAGGTACGGCGGGCCTGAATCCGGAACACGCAATATCGGTCGTAGGCACAAGGAGGCCGACAGCCTACGGCTTGCGCATATGCAGGGAAATCATAAAGGAGCTTTCGTGCACGGAACCGGCCCCACTTATAATAAGCGGACTCGCATACGGAATTGACATAACGGCACATATCGCAGCCATGGAAAACGGGGTCGGCACGCTCGGGGTAATGGCCACCGGCCTGGACTGCATATATCCGCACCTTCACAGGGAATATGCCGCAAGGATGGCAGGATGCGGGGGACTTGTCACCGACTTTCCACCGGGAAGCAGGCCATTGCCGGTAAACTTCCTGAAACGGAACCGCATTATAGCCGGAATAAGCGATGGCGTCATCGTCATAGAGTCAAATATAAAGGGCGGCAGCATGATTACAGCCGGCCTCGCCTCGTCCTACTCCAGACCGGTATACGCCGTACCGGGGAAAATCGGGGACCACCTGTCCGCAGGATGCAACGAACTTATCAGGCAGAACATTGCCGAAATCATCGCATGCCCGGGGGATATAGTCGGCCAGATAGGTTGGAAAAAATCAGAATCACCTGTAGACCAGAACAAAACCCGCACGCCCGAAAATTATGATAGCATCAAAAGGAATATTTTATTAGCTTTATCGTCCCGTTCCGTCCAAGATACGGACTCCCTTGTCATGGCCTCCGGGGCCGACAGGAAAACGGCTCTCAGAAAGCTGGCCGAGATGGAAATAGAGGGGACGGTTATATTTGACAGTTACGGCAACTACATGCTGAAAGACATTTGAGCATACTGTATGATAGACACCCATTCGCATATCTATGACGAAGCATTCGATGCGGACTTCGATGCTGTCGTGGACAGGGCCTCGGCCGCCGGAGTAGACATGTTCATCATGCCAGGCATAGATTCATCATGCCATAAAAGGATGATGGACTGCGCCGCAAGGCTCAAGCAGAAAGCCAGGCCGGCAGTAGGCCTCCACCCCACTTCTGTCGATGACGGCTGGAAAAAGGAACTGGCGTTCGTAGAAAGCAGGCTCGGGGAACGCGGCTGGACCGCCATCGGGGAGATAGGCATGGACGCATTCCACTCGAAGGCCTACATGGATGAGCAGGAAGAAGTTTTCAGGACGCAGGTCATCTGGGCCTGCCAGCTCGGCCTGCCCGTAATAATACACGTCAGGGACGCTGCCGACAGGGTATTCGCCGTTCTCGACGGCCTTCGCCGCAAAGGGATTGTCCCCTCCGGCGTATTCCACGCGTTTTCAGGCAGCATCGAGACCTACAGAAGGATACGGGGCTACGGAGGCTTCAAGGTAGGAATCGGAGGGGTCGTGACATTCAAAAATGCGTCCATTGCCGCAACGCTAAAAGAAATACCGCTCGAAGACATCCTTCTTGAGACGGATGCTCCCTGGCTTGCCCCGGTCCCCTACCGCGGCAAAAGGAATGAACCGGCATACATGGCCATAGTCGCCGGGAAAGTGGCGGAAATAAAGGGATGCGACGTAGCCGCCGTAGAAAAGACCACTGAGGAAAATGCCATAAATCTGTTTAACATCAAAAAAGACACAGCAGTATGAATCCATCGATTTTACTTATCTACACCGGAGGCACTATCGGAATGAAGCAGGACCCTGTCGGATTCGACCTGCGCCCTTTCGATTTCTCGCAGATTCTCGATGAAGTGCCCGAGCTCAAGAAATTCGGCTGCTCCATAGACACGATCTCCTTCAATCCCATAATAGACTCGTCGGACGTTGACGCGCATTTCTGGGTCAGGCTTTCCGAAACAATTGCGGAGAACTACGGCAAATACGACGGATTCGTAGTCCTGCACGGCACGGACACGATGTCATTCTCGGCATCGATGCTCAGCTTCATGCTCGAGAACCTGGAAAAGCCGGTCATATTCACAGGCAGCCAACTGCCTATCGGGATGCTCCGTACCGACGGCAAGGAAAACCTTACCTCCGCAATAGAAATAGCGGCCGCAAGAAGGGCGGACGGGAGGCCGATGGTGCCAGAGGTATGCATCTACTTCGAAAACATGTTGTACAGGGGGAACAGGACCACAAAATACAATGCCGAGAATTTCAGGGCATTCCGTTCAGCCAACTACCCTGTTCTCGCCGAGGCCGGAATCCATATAAAGTACCACACCAACTATATAAGATACCCTGAAAAATGGGGGCAACCTCTCGCAGTCAAAAACAAAATCGACACTTCTGCACTTATTGTCAAAATCATACCTGGTCTCAAACCTGAAATATTCGAAGCCATGATGAACATAGAGGGGATCAGGGCCATTGTCCTCGAAACTTTCGGCTCGGGAAACGCGCCTACCGTCAAGTGGTTTACCGACTGTGTAAAAAAGACCGTGGACAGAGGGGTGATAGTGCTGAACATTTCCCAGTGCCACACAGGAAAAGTGGACATGGATGCCTATGCAACAGGCAAATCCCTCAAAAATACAGGTGTAGTCAGCGGAGCTGACAGCACCACGGAGGCGGCAGTAGCGAAACTATTTTTTTTGATGGGACAATACTCTGACAATAAAGATATTATAACCATGCTGCAAAAAAATATTCGGGGAGAGATAACTGAATAGTGCATTGTTAGAAAAATATTTCTTAATTTTGGCCATATTTTGTTGAAAACCCAGGGAGAGGTGGCCGAGTGGTCTAAGGCGCGCGCCTGGAAAGTGCGTAAGCTTCAAAAGGGCTTCGCGGGTTCGAATCCCGCCCTCTCCGCCAAAACAAACCAGATATAATAACTACTTAATAATTTGTTTAATAACTAATAAAACATTTTTATGAAAAAAATCTTCATGTTTTTGGCAGTTGCGTCTCTCATGGCTTTCACTGCTCAATATGCGTCAGCTCAGGATGAGGCAGTCACCTCAGATTCTGTTGAAGTCGTTGCCGCAGAAACTGATGCTGTTACTGAAGTAACTCAGGAAGATACCGAGGCTGCTGCAGCTGAAGTTCCTATCCATCAGGCAATCAAGACCAAGTTTATAGAAGGTGGTGCAGGTTTCATGGCTACGATTATCGCCTGCCTCATATTCGGTCTTGCCATCGCTATAGAAAGGATTATCTACCTGAACATGGCAAGCACCAACACTGAAAAACTCCTCAAGAAAGTAGAAGACGCCCTGAATGAAGGCGGAGTAGAGGCTGCAAAGGAAGTGTGCCGCAATACAAGGGGCCCCGTTGCCTCCATATTCTATCAGGGCCTGCTCAGAATGGACCAGGGCGTAGAGGTCGTAGAAAAAACCATCACCTCTTACGGTTCTGTCCAGATGGGTCTGCTTGAAGGAGGTCTCTCCTGGATTACCCTCTTTATCGCTACAGCGCCTATGTTGGGATTCATGGGAACGGTTATCGGTATGATTCTCGCTTTCGATAACATTCAGGCTGCCGGTGATATTTCCCCGAACCTGGTTGCAGGAGGTATGAAAGTCGCCCTTATCACAACGGTGGGTGGTCTTATCGTCGCCATCGTTCTTCAGATTTTCTACAACTACCTTATATCCAAGGTGGACTCTATCGTCCTTTCTATGGAAGACGCATCCATATCGCTCGTCGATATGTTAGTTAAATACCAAAACAAGTAAGTAAGAACAATATGTCAAAAGCATTAAGAATATTATTAATCTGCCTGCTCGCGATATCGGCTGTAACACTGGTTGCTTTCTACATCCAGAACAGCACTGGTATCTTCGTTATCAGCAACCTCGCTGAGGCGATGGCGAGTCAGAACATGGTGGACGTGCTGATGTACGTAAGCTACGTTATGCTGTTCGCCGCCATTCTGCTCGTTGTGATACTTACGATCATGCAGATGGCAGATAACCGCAAGACCCTTAAGAGGACCGGTATTATACTGTTGCTCGCGGTAGTGCTGATAGGCGTCTCTTTCCTGCTTGCAAGCGGAGACCCCGTTCCTGTCAGCATCGATGCAGAGCCGACCTACGCACAGTTCAAACTCACTGACACCGTGCTCATCATGTCCTACATACTTGTTGTCGTGGCATTTGTAGCACTTATTTGGGGCGGAGTCAGAAAACTCATTCAGAATCGTTAGTCAAATTATGGGAGCACCTAAAAAAACACCTGAAATAAACGGAGGTTCGATGGCGGACATTTCGTTCCTCATGCTGATCTTCTTTTTGATGGTGACGACAATGGATCCCGAAACCGGTCTGGCCAGACGTCTTCCCCCCATGCCTCCCAAGGACGCAAAGGTAGAAGACCTGAAGGTCAACCGCCGAAACAGCCTGGCGATAAAAATCAATTCGAGAGACGGCGTTATGGCCGGAGGAGAACTCATATATTCAGACTCCCAGCTTGAAGAATTGGTTGTCGAGTTCCTGACAAACCCGACAAACGACGAGAACCTGCCTGCAAAAAAGCTTAAATATATTGAGGGCTTCGGTGAGTATGCAGTCTCTGAAGGTGTGATTTCCCTTCAGAACGACCGCTCGAGTACATATAACAAGTATGTAGAAATACAGAACGTACTCGTAAAAGCTCTGAACAGAGTCCGCGATGATTTTGCAATGGCCCACTTCGGAAGGCTCTATATAAACCTTCCGGCCGACCAGCAGGCTATCGTCCGCGAGGCTATTCCCAACAGGATTTCCGAGTCCGAGCCAATGGATGTATCTAAAAAATAGGAGAATTAAATATGGCAAAATTCATTAAGAAAGGGAAAGAGGGTTCACCCGGAATCAATACGGCCTCACTGCCCGACATCGTATTTATGATCCTTATGTTCTTCATGGTCTCCACAAGCATGAGACAGACTGACCGCATGGTCAACGTCAAATTGCCCGAGGCCACCGAAGCTGCAAAACTCGAAAGAAAGGATTTGTGCTCGTACATCTATATCGGAACCCCTACCAGGGAATACCAGGAACAGTTCGGGACCAACTCACGTATCCAGTTGAATGACTCTTTCAAGAGCATTCCGGACATCCAGCACTTCATTGCTGCCGAACGTGAGTCCCTGAGCGAGGCCGACAGGGAATTCATGACTGTTTCCCTCAAAGTCGACGAGTCCACCCTCATGGGTGTCGTTACCGATGTAAAACAGGAGCTGAGACGTTGCTCGGCCCTGAAGATAATGTATGCGGCAAGGAAGAAAGTTGTAACGAACTATTGATTCTCCTGACGCAATTTATTCAGGCGGGCATGATATTCCGATAATAACATGCCCGCTTTTATTTTATCTTTCATCCATGGCTTTTGAAATGAAAAAGAAACTGCTTCTGCTCATAGCAGCCGCATGCATGGCCACCGGCATGCGGGCACAGGAACAGGCGAAATACATATTCCTTTTCATCGGGGACGGTATGGGTTTCAGCCATGTTTCACTCGCTGAATATTACCGCGGGTACGCTGCAGGCCTCCACGGCCCGCTACCCCTGTCCTTCTCGGCCTTCCCCGTACTGGGCATGGCAAGTACATTTTCAGCGACCAACCTCATAACAGACTCTGCAGCATCGGGTACGGCCCTTGCGACAGGGGAAAAGACATATAACCACAGCATCGGCACTGCTGCCGATTCGGCCGGCAGGCTTACAAGCATAGCATACAAGCTACATGATGCAGGCTTCAGGATAGGCATAAGCTCTACCGTCCCTTTGAACCACGCCACACCGGCTGCGTTCTACGCCAGCGTACCGGACAGGAACTGCTATTATGACATAGCCGTACAGCTGGCGCTAAGCGGTTTTGAATTTTTCGGAGGCGGCGGGCTCATGGAAAATGACACTCCCGAAGAGAATATAAAGCCGATCAGCGAAGCATACAATACCATCCGCAAAGAAGGATACGCCCTCGCCTGCGGCATGGAAGAGTACCGTGAAAAGGCCGGCAACTGCGACAGAATCTATCTGCTCCAGGAAAAAGGTACGGACAGCGGTGCATTCCCCTATGTGATAGACAGTCCCGAAGGAAGCATGACACATGCCGACCTGGTAGGGGCAGGCATAGATTTCCTTTATGAGGAGAACGGCAGCGGCTTCTTTATGATGTCGGAAGCCGGGAACATAGACTGGGCTGCGCATAAAAAGGATACCAAGGCAACGGTCCTTGAAGTCCTAAGCCTGTCTGATGCGGTAGATGCTGCTTTGGAGTTCTATATGGAACACCCTGACGAGACCCTCATTGTCGTAACTGCCGACCATGAGACCGGAGGGCTTTCGCTCGGCAGGGACAAGGGCTATAACATAAGGTTTTCCGAACTGGAGGATATATGCTGTTCCGTCGAAATGGCCGGCGAGGACAGCGAAATGTCGGAAGAAATCGAAGAGGCCACCTGTCGGGCGCACATAGGATGGACAACCAGAGACCATACCGGAGGGAATGTCCCGGTATTCGCGATAGGTGTCGGAAGCCGGCTGTTTTCCGGAAGGATGGATGACACGGATATCCCGAAAAGAATATGCGAGGCTGCAGGTGTGGAATTTTAGAAACAGCCGAGCGGATTTGTATTAACTTTGTAGAACGAAACTAAAAATAAGGAAGCGCTCATGACACTCAAAAGACAAAGAATCGCTGAACTGCTCACTGAGGAACCAGGCAGGGAGGTCCTGGCAAAAGGTTGGGTAAGGACTAAAAGAGGCAACAAGAACATAGTATTCATAGCCCTCAATGACGGTTCGACCATAAACAACATACAGGTTGTATGCGACCTTTCGGAATTCAGACCGGACGATGTTTTAAAGGATGTCACCACGGGTGCCTGCATAGCCGTAACCGGAAAACTGGTGGAATCCATAGGAGGAGGACAAAAAGTGGAAATAAGGGCCGGGAGCATCGAAGTGTACGGAACGGCCGATCCTGAGAAATATCCGCTTCAGAAGAAAGGGCACAGCATGGAGTTCCTCAGGGAAATAGCCCACCTGCGCCCGAGGACCAATACTTTCGGGGCCGTACTGAGAATCCGCCACGCCATGGCATACGCCATCCACAAGTATTTCAATGACCACGGGTTCTATTACCTCCATACTCCCATAATAACTGCCTCGGATGCCGAGGGGGCCGGTGCAATGTTCCAGGTAACGACCCTGGACATGGACAACCCGCCGCGAAAGGAGGACGGCAGAATCGATTACTCTCAGGATTTCTTCGGAAGGCATACAAATCTCACCGTAAGCGGACAGCTCGAAGGCGAACTCGGGGCCATGGCATTAGGGAATATCTATACTTTCGGACCTACCTTCAGGGCTGAAAATTCCAATACCCCGAGGCATCTCGCCGAATTCTGGATGGTGGAACCGGAAATGGCTTTCTGCGAGATTGACGAGAACATGGACATCGCCGAGGATTTCATAAAGTCACTCGTCAGCTACGCACTTGAAAACTGCATGGACGACTTGCTGTTCCTGAACAACATGTTCGACAAAGACCTTATTGACAGACTAAAAGGCGTAGTGAACACTGAATTTGCAAGGATTACCTATACCGAAGGGGTGGATATTCTCGAAAAATCAGGCGAGAAGTTCGAATTCCCCGTATCATGGGGAGTAGACCTGCAGAGCGAACACGAGAGGTTCCTTGTCGAACGGCACTTCAAGAGACCGGTAATAATGACCGACTATCCAAAGGATATCAAGGCATTCTACATGAAACAGAACGATGACGGCAAGACCGTAAGGGGGATGGATGTCCTTTTCCCGAAAATCGGGGAAATCATTGGCGGCTCCCAGAGGGAAGAGTCGTACGACAAGCTGATGGCAAGAATCAATGAACTGGGCATGGACACATCCTGCCTGTGGTGGTATATAGATACAAGGCGTTTCGGCACGGCCCCGCACAGCGGCTTCGGTCTCGGCTTCGAAAGGCTGCTCCTTTTCGTAACCGGCATGGCAAACATAAGGGACGTCATACCTTTCCCGAGAACTCCAAAATCAGCCGAATTCTAAATGCTCATAATAGGGATAGCAGGCGGTGCCGGCTCTGGAAAGACCTCTGTCGTAAGGCAGATTACAGAGCACTTCAAGAATGACCAGATTGTAGTCATCCCGCAGGACTCTTACTATAAGGACAGCAGCAGCCTTCCTCTCGAGGAACGCAGAAAGCTCAATTTTGACCATCCTGATTCGATTGATTTCGAATTGCTTATCGAACATATCAGAGAACTGAGGGAAGGCAGGTCCATCCGGGAACCTGTCTATTCCTACGTGAGCTGTACAAGGTCCGATACTGAAACCGTGACCGTCTCCCCTGCCCACATCATGATAGTCGAGGGGATTCTTGTCTTTTGCGAAAAAAGGCTCAGAGACCTCATGGACATAAGGGTATTCGTGGACACTGACCCGGATGACAGACTGCTGAGGCTCATATCCCGCGATACGGGGGAACGCGGCAAAACCCTGGACGAGATAATGGGACGGTACGTCAGGACCGTAAAGCCGATGCACCTGCAATTCATAGAGCCGTCAAAAAGATATGCCGACCTGATAATCCCGGAGGGAGGCCACAATAAAGTGGCCATAGACATATTGATCTCCACCATTGAAAGAAAACTCCAAAATAAAGAAAGAGAGCAATAGGGCCGGACTGTACCTCACGCTGATATTCCATCTTGTATTGCTCATAGTGTTCCTCGCCTATTCCATACATACTACCATAAGGCACGGAACAGATTATCTGTTCGATTTCAGCAAACAGGAAAAAATGGAGATGGAAGAGGCCGAGAAACTGCGCCGGGAGGAACTCAGGGAAAGCGTAAGCAGGGAACTGGACGAACTCATAAGCGCCGCCGGAAGGAGCGTCCCGCGCAACGTGGCCGTAGACGCCTCGCGGCGGGATCAAAGTCCGCTCAAAGACGACAGGCACGCCAATCCCCAGGACATATACGACCAGGCAGAGAGGCTCCAGAGAAAGCTCGACGCCTCAAGAAGGGAAATGGAAGCCGCATCCGACAGCCGCGACGACATCCTGGTACCGAACAGGGACGGCAGGGATGAAGAAACGGCAGGAACATACTCGGGGCCGGCGGTCATATCGTACAATCTCGACGGACGCAAGGCCATGTACCTCCCTGTTCCGGCATACAAATGTCCGATGGGAGGGGACGTATCGGTAACCGTTACGGTCAACCGCAAAGGATACGTCACCGGTGTAAAGATAATCGAGGCGGTATCCTCGCCGGACGAATGCCTGCGGGAAGCTGCCGTACAGGCAGCCAGAATATCGAGATTCGCATCTTCCCCGGATTCGCCGGAACGCCAGGCAGGAGAGATTCTGTACCGTTTTACGGCCCAGTGAAAGGGCATAATATTTGCTGGTAGCATTTATTCGATTTTACATATCTTATGTCAAGCGTACCTGAGAACCGATACCGGAGAATACCGGCTTGCCTGATTGCCGCAGCTCTCTTTATTTCGTTGCCCGGCTGCCGGGAAACGGACGAGGTTATGAAAGAAGATATCAGGACTGTCAAAGTGGAGAAAGTTGCCGGACAAAGTGGCAGCCGGACAGTCTCCTATCCTGCAAGGATTGTTGCGGCAAAAGAAGCGAGGCTTTCATTCAGAATAGCAGGTCCAATCGACAGCATATACGTAAAGGCCGGGGATTTTGTCCGCAAGGGCGACACCGTGGCATCGATACAGGAACGCGACTACCTGCTTCAGTTTTCAGCGACCGAAGCCGAATACAGGCAGATAAAGGCGGAAGCCGAAAGGGTCATCGAGCTGGCAGGACGCAACAGTGCAACGAAAAACGACCATGACAAAGCGTATTACGGCCTGCAACAGATAACGGCAAAATACGAGGCCCACAAGAATGCGCTGGCAGACACCAGGATGACAGCGCCGTTCGACTGCTTCGTGGAAACGGTATTTTTCCATGCCGGAGAGACGGTCGGAGCCGGAATGCCCGTTGTATCAGTCATAGGGGACGAAGCGCCCGAGGCAATCGTAAACCTGCCCTCTTCCGACTATATAATAAGAGACCGCATCAGAAAGTCATATTGTACGGTCGACGCATATCCCGGACTGCTTTTCCCGCTCAGACTGTCGGGCATAAACCGGACGGCCAATCTCAATCAGCTTTTCCAGGCGCGCCTGACACTCGCTCCGGTATCCGGGACAATCCCTTCACCCGGCATGAGCGCCAATGTTTTCATAGAATATGAAGACAGCGGGCGGAATTACGTATCCGTCCCGATAAGCGCTCTCTTCAAGGACGGCGAAGGCAGCGGAGTATGGGTCATAGACAAAGAAAGCAGGGTCCGTAAACGCAGTGTAGTCCCAGCCGATATAAGAAGGGACGGGACAGTCCTGATAACAGACGGACTTGAAGCAGGCGAAAGCATCGTTACGGCCGGAGTCCACTCGTTGAAAGACGGTCAGAAAGTAAGGCCCGTCACCGGTCCGTCGGCAACCAATATCGGAGGTATTTTATAGGACAGGTTATGGATATATCGAGTTTCGCGCTTAAAAACAAGACACTCATCATCACATGCCTGATTGCCCTGGTTGTCGGGGGGATATTCGCCTACGGCAACATGAGCAAGTTAGAAGACCCTGAAATAAAGGTAAAGGTAGCCGTAGTGGCCGCAATCTATCCCGGAGCTTCAGCACATGAAGTCGAACTTGAAGTGACCTCCCCCGTCGAAAAGGCAATACGCACGATGCCCAGCGTAGGGGACATAGAGTCCAGGTCTTCGAACGACATGGCCGTAATAACGGTATCGCTCAAAACTACCGTACCGGATGAAGAGTTCCAGCAGGAATGGGATCTTCTGAGGAGAAAAATGAACGACCTTGCCCCTTCCCTGCCCCCTTCGGCCCGACTGATGGTAATGGATGACTACGGAGACGTTTACGGCATGTTCTACGCCATTACAGGCGACGGTTACGAACCCAGGGAACTGTCCCGCTACGCAGATCTGGCCGTCCGCGAAATCAGCAACATGGAAGGCATCTCCAAGGCCATGGCGTACGGGAAACTGCAGCCGTGCGTGAATGTATACATGGCCCAGGACAGGATGGCCAACCTCGGAGTGCATCCGGCCGAGGTCCTGCTGACCCTCAATTCACAAAGTTCAACGGTCTATTCCGGATATTTCGAGAGCGGAGACAAAAGGCTGAGAATAGGGCTCGACGGAGAATTACGGAACATAGAGGACCTGAAAAACCTGATTATACGCGGACATGAAAAGGACCTCCTGAAACTTTCCGATGTGGCCGACATTTATTATGATTACCAGAAGCCTGTCCGCAATTCAATGAGATACGACTCAGCACCGGCAATAGGGCTGCTCATATCGGCCGAGCAAGGCACTGACATTATAAAGCTCGGGAAACAGGTAGACAGGAAACTGCAAGAGATGCAGTCCACTGTCCTGCCGGCAGGCATCGGTTTCCACAAGGTCTTTTTCCAGCCCGAAATAGTGGAAAATGCCATTAATACATTCATAATAAACCTTATAGAGTCGGTAGCCATCGTCATCCTGCTACTTATGCTTACAATGGGGTTCAGAAGCGGCGTCATCATAGCCGTAAGCCTCATTGTAATAGTTTTCAGTTCGTTTTTCGTACTCGACATGTTCGACGGCACCCTCCAGCGGGTATCCCTCGGCTCATTTATAGTGGCCATGGGCATATTGGTCGACAACGCGATAGTAATCGTAGACGGTATCCTGGTAGATATGAAACGCGGGATCCCCAAGCCGGAATGCCTGACGAACATCGGCAGAAAGACGGCAATGCCGCTGCTCGGGGCTACGCTGATTGCCATACTTGCATTCTTCCCCATATTCATGTCCCCCGACATGGCAGGCTCCTACGTAAGGGACCTGTTCATAGTCATGGCAGTATCTCTTCTGCTCAGCTGGATACTCGCCCTCACGCATGTACCCATACATGCCGGATATTCCCTGAAAGCCAAGGCAGGTGACGGCACAGGCGACCCTTTCGACACCCCGCTCTACCGCAGGTTCAGGAAAGCCATAGAATTCGTATTGGGATATAAATGGGCCGCCATAGGGATAGCGGCCGTCCTTGTTCTGGCAAGCGTATGGTGCTACCGGTATATCCCACAGATGTTCTTCCCGGACATGTCCTATGACCAGCTGTACATAGAATACAGGATGCCTGACGGTACGGGAAGGGACAAAGTGGAAAGTGACCTTATGGAAATGGAAGAATATCTCAGGGGAAACGACAATGTAAACCACATAACGGCAAGCATAGGCGGCACCCCGGGCCGCTACTGCCTGGTAAGGGCCATAGCCGACCCCTCGCTGAGCTACGGAGAGCTCATCGTAAGCTTCCATGATGCAGACCTTATGAGGAAAAGCATTCCGGAGTTGCAGAAAGAACTTACCGAGATGTTCCCTCAGGCATACGTAAGGGTAAAGCAGTATAATCTCATGTACAGCAAATATCCTATAGAAGCCGTCTTCACAGGCCCTGATCCGGCCGTACTCAAGTCCCTTGCGGCCCAGGCCAAGGATATTATGGAAAAGAACGACGCTACGTGGCTCGTTACCGACAACTGGTCCGCAATGGAACCGTCCGTAATAATCGACTATAATCAGATAGAGGCCAGGATGGCTGGCATTTCCAGAAGCGATGCCGGCCTGTCCGTACTTGCCGCCTCGGAAGGGATTCCGTGCGGGACCATCACGGAAGGGGAAGACAGGCTGACAGTCTATATAAGAAGCACCGGCCCGGACGGAATGCCGGTAGAGGACATAAGCGACGCCCCGGTATGGAGCATGACGCCCAATCTCGGCGGTACTGACATGACGGAGACTCTCCAGGCCATACAGGCGGGCATCATTACGCAGGAAGACATAATCGGTGCGATTGTCAGTCCCGTACCTCTGAGCACCGTTTCCGACGGGATACGGCTCGAATGGGAAGACTACTCCATCTGCCGCAGGAACGGCCAAAGGGCCATCAAGGCCCAGTGCAACAATACGTCCGGATATACCGCGGCCCAGGCCAGGGATGCCATCCTCGATGAAATCGAAGCCATAGAGTTGCCGCAGGGATACTCGCTGTCCTGGCTCGGTGAATACAATGCAAGCAGGCAGTCCACCCAGTATCTCTTCAAGTTCTTCCCCGTTTCCATAGTCCTGATGCTGCTTATAATGATAGCCCTGTTCAAGGACTTGAAAAAGCCCCTAATAATCATCCTGTGCCTGCCTGTAGTAGCCATAGGCATTGTTTTCGGCATGCTGGCTTCCGGCAAAGGATTCGGCTTTGTAGCCATAGTCGGCTGCCTGGGAATAATAGGAATGATGATAAAGAACGGCATTGTTCTCATAGACGAGATTGACCGCAGGCTCGGAATGGGAGTTGAATCGTACAAAGCGCTCGTAGACTCGACCCTGACCAGAATACGTCCGGTCATGATGGCCTCAATGACAACCGTACTCGGAATGGCGCCGCTGCTTGCCGATCCCCTGTTCGGATCTCTCGCAGTCACTATCATGGGCGGGCTTACGGTCGGGACCGTCATCATACTTGTATTCCTCCCTGTCCTGTATTCAATCTTTTTCAGAATAAAATCAAAAACAAGCTGATGAAACGCATATTCCTTATAATATTCTGCGTACTTGCAGCCGTATTCAATACGGCTGCACAGGGAAGCGCACCGCTTAAGGTCAGCTTAGAGCAATGCAGGGCCATTGCGTTGGACAGCAGCAAGGTAATTTATCACGCAATGCTTGCCGAAGAAAAGGCCGACTACGACAGGAAAGCCGTATTTACCAATTTTCTCCCCAAGTTCTCCGCCTACGGCTACTACCTTTATACATCGAATACATTAGACTACGATTTCCCCGGAGGGGCGTTGCCGATATACAAGAACGTTTACGGCAACTTGGTCCCGGACCTGATGACGGATTTAGCCGGCAATGTGGTATATAACAACGGTATACCCGTTTTCAACCAATATGCGGTGATACCTCCCCTGACTTTGTCCATAGATCCGGCCAACACTTTTGTCGCCGGCATAATGGTAAGACAGCCGGTATTCATGGGCGGGAAAATCGCCTCGGCCTATTCAATGGCCAAAATAGGCACACAGATGGCGGGGCTGAACAGGGAAATGAAACGCTCGGAGGTAATTGTAGAAGTTGACAAGGCTTACTGGCTTTTAGTCGAAGCGTGCCAGTTGGTCGAGGCCGCGGAGAGCTTCGTAGAAACCGTCGAAGGGATGCAGGAAGTCGCCGCAAACGCCGCAGAAGTCGGCATGGCCACCTCCAATGACATGCTTAAGATAAAAGTGCAGTATGACAATGCCCGCCTGGCCCTTGCCAAGGCTGAAAACGGGAAGAAACTGGCGATGATGAACCTGTGTCACTGTATGGGCATCCCGTTGACGACCACAATCGAAACGGACGGGAAAGATGCCGAAATATTCCCGGTTCCCGGACAGATGGAAGAAGTATCCGTAGAAGACAGGGCGGATTTCAAGCTGCTGCAGAAACAGGCCGAACTCAAGAAAAAAGAAATAGCATTTGTACGTTCCGATTTCCTGCCTCAGATAGGCATAATGGCAAGCTACGGATATTCCTATGGGATAAGGCTTCAGGGAGACCCGTTGCTGGACCGGGGAGGATTCGGACTCGTTGCCTCAGTCAAGATTCCCATTTTTGCATGGGGTGAAGGGTATTTCAAGATAAAATCGGCCAGGAAGGAACACAGCATGGCCTTAAGTGAACTGCGGAGGATGGAAGAGCTGATGGTACTGGAAAAAAGCAAGAATGAATTTGCATTGTCCGAGGCGGCCATGCTGGTTGAAATGACCGGAAGCGCACTCGAAAATGCGGAATGCAACCTCAGGATCTGCCAGGACCAGTATGAAACCGGAATGGAAACGGCGGCCAACGTATTACAGGCACAGACGCAGTGGCACAAATGCAAGAGCGACTATATCAAGGCGGTATCCGAACAAAGGTTGGCCTACACACAATATCTTAAATCCATCGGAAAACTCTAAAATTTCATATTATGAGACTCATCAGATTATCCGTCATTTTACTTATCTCGGTTCTCTTTATGCCTGTTACGGGCGCACATGCCAAAATTGTAAAGGGGATTGTAGGAGAATACCCTGTGTCAAGAGAAATATCATTGGCCCAGGCGGAAGCCATGGCATTGCAGGACGCAAAGGCCAAAGCCCTGCGCGAGGCAGGAATCACGGAAAACATACAGCAGTTCATGAGTCTCGAAGAGACACAGAGCAGCGACTCCGGGTTCAATCAGGCAGTAAGGAAGATAGTAGAAGCCATGATAAACGGGGAAGTGCTGATTCTGAAAGGGCCCGAATTCTGGAAAGAGACCGATGAGTACGGAAACGAATTCGCCAAGTGCAAAATCGATGCAGAGGTAAGGAAATCGGAAAGGCCGGACCCCACATTCGTACTCGAAGTGAACAATATCGACCGCGTATACAATGAGGGGGACAGGCTGTCGTTCGACATGAAGGTACACGGAAAGGATGCCTACTTGCGGATTTTCTGGTTCGACAACGAGGGCGGTTCGGTGATTTACCCCAACACAGAGGAAGAAAACATGCTCTTCAGGAAAAACACGGCATATGTATTCCCCATAAAAAACAATGTGGAATACATAATGAATAAGGATGACGACAGGGCCGGTTCCGAGGACATAATGATAATGATGGTCGCCCTCAAGCGGGACATACCGTACATAGGTGAGGATGTCACATACGACAGCATGTTCGAATGGATAGCGAAGATTCCGGCATCCGACAGGGCCATGTACAAGTTACCGATCACGATAAAATAAATCAACAACCCTAAAATATGAAACGAATATTTACAACGGTACTGTCCGTAATCATTGCCGGCGCAATGGCTTTCGGGCAGATGGTTGCGGACCCGAACGCTCCGCTGCAGAATGATCCTGAAGTAAGGAAGGGTCAACTGGAAAACGGTCTGACTTATTACATCAGACATAATGAAAAACCTGCCGACAGGGCCGACTTCTGGCTTGTGACAAACGTAGGGGCCATCCAGGAAACCCCTGCACAAAGCGGCCTCGCCCATTTCCTCGAGCACATGGCGCTGAACGGCTCCAAGAACTTCCCGGGGAAAAGCATGATTGAATATTTCCAGTCCATAGGAGTGGAGTTCGGACGTAACATAAATGCCTCTACCGGCGTAGAGCAGACAATGTACATGCTGAACAACGTTCCCCTGACCCGTCAGGGAATCATAGACACCGCCCTGCTCGTAATGCACGATTATTCCCACTTCGTAACAAACGACCCCGTTGAAATAGACAAGGAAAGGGGCGTAATAATTGAAGAGTGGAGGACACGCAGGACCGCCGACTGGAGAATGTTCGAGAAATCCCTGCCCTATCTCTATAAAGGTTCAAAATATGCGGACTGCAACCTGATAGGGTCAAAGGAAAACCTGGAGACATTCCCTCACGAGGAGCTCGTCAAATTTTACAAGACATGGTACAGGCCCGACCTCCAGGCAGTAATCGTAGTAGGTGATGTGGATGTCGATGCCATCGAAAGCCAGATTAAATCCCTGTTTGCAGACATCCCCGCCGCAGAGAATCCCGAGCCCAAGGTAATGCCGCTCGTCCCGGACAACACCGAGCCTATCGTAGGTATCATTACCGACCCGGAAGCAAGCCTGACAAGCGTAAGCCTGTATCTGAAATACGATCCTATTCCCATTGAATACAGGCAGACAGGCATGGCATACCTTGTCGACCTCCAGAACTCCATCATATCCTCTATAATCAATGAAAGGCTCTACGACATATCCCAGCGTCCGGATGCTCCGTTTATCCAGGCCTACATGTATTTCGGGAACTTCGTGGATACCAAGGACGCCATCCAGGCTGGAGTCATTTCCAAAGAAGGCGAAGCAGTCAAGGCTTTCACCGCTTTCATGACAGAACTGGAAAGGGTGAAGAGGTACGGATTTACCGACAGCGAGATAGAAAGGGCCAAGACCAATATCCTGAGCAGCCTCGAGTCGGCCATGAACAATGCCGAAAGCAGGGAGAACGATGAGTTCGTCTACGCTTTGGCCAACAACTTCCTCGAGAACGTCCCCTACATGGATCCCGCTTACGAATATGAGGTGGCAAGCGCATATCTCCAGTTCTTCAACAAACAGATGCTCGACCAGTCGACAAGCCAGCTTGACTTTGCCAACAACGCGGTAATAATCTACAACTCCATAGAAAAGGAAGGGCTTGCACATCCCTCCGAAGCGGAACTCGCATCAGTAATAACGGCGGTTGCCGGCTCCGAGATAGAGGCCCCTGTAGAAGAGACTTTCGACGAACCGCTTGTAGACCCCGCAACGCTTAAAGGCTCAACAGTCAGGAAGACAAGCGAAGGCGCTTTCGGCACCACAGTGTGGGAACTCGGCAACGGCATAACCGTCACGCTCAAGCCGACTGATTTCGAGAAGGACAGGATAAGGGTTGAAGTCATAACGCCCGGCGGAAAGTCCCTCATTCCCGATGAGGATATCAATGCAGTAGAGGACAACATATTCATGCTCTACACATATCAGGGCGGACTTGCCGGATTCCCGCAGACCACCCTCGACAAGATGCTTACCGGAAAGGTCGTAAACAAGACAATTTCGTTAGGCAATATGACTCACGGAGTAAGCGGCATATGCGCTCCAAAGGACATAGAAACCCTCATGCAGCTGATATACCTCAGCTATGCAGAACCGAGATTCGAGGAAAGCGAGTTCGAGGCATCCATGGCACAGCTAAGGGCGATAATACCCAACCTTATAAACCAGCCGAACTTCGTATTCCAGAGAGAAGTGTACGAAAAACTCTACGGTAACAACCCCAGGAGGCAGCTCATTTCCGAAAAGACACTGGAAGACTTTGACTACGCTACTTTGGAAAAGGACTACAGGCTTCTCTTCGGCAATGCCGCCGGCAGCGATGTCATTATCGTAGGCAATTTCAACCCGGACGAAATCAGGCCCCTGGTCGAGAAATACATAGGTTCCCTCCCTGTTGCCAAGAAAGCGCACAAGGCAATCAACCGCC
>DVLA01000021.1 GCA_018715745.1 Candidatus Coprenecus stercoripullorum | reverse complement strand
GTGCCGGAAGTCGCGGGTCTCCCCTGCGAAAGCCTTAGGGAAAAATACAATATACCGGAAGACATCCCCCTGCTGGTTTTTGCCGGGAGGGTGCGCCGTTCAAAAGGATGTGCAGTAATAGCGGAGGCCTTGTCGTCTTTAAGGGATCTCCCTTTCCATATGGTGTATATAGGGGCCTGCAAACCACGGAATTATGAAAAGAAACTCGCCGCACTGGCGGACAGGTGCGGGATAGGGGGAAGAATCTCGTTTTACGGATTTACCGACAATGCCAGGCAGTTTGTAAGGCAGGCCGACATAGGCCTTGCCCCTTCTATCGTGAAAGAAGCCTGCCATCTGTCCCCGATGGAGTTTATGCAGGCCGGAAAATGTGTCATAGCTTCCGACAACGGGGCGCAAACAGAGTACTTGCGCGATATGCGCAATGGCATGCTTGTGCCGCCGGGCGATGTACAGGCCCTGTCTTCAGCAATCAGGAAAGCAATAACGGACAAAGCCCTGCGTGTCCGTCTCGGGGAACAGGCAGGGCTCGATTTCCATGAAGGGCTGGAATACGGCAGATACCTTGACAGGATTATTGCCTGCTACGGTTTATGACAGATATTCCCCTAACCGTTTACCCTGTGATAGTCTTCAAGGAACCTGGCCAGTCCTGAGTCGGTAAGAGGATGGTTCAGGAGCCCCTTAATCGCTGCGAGAGGGCATGTGGCTACGTCGGCCCCCGCCTTGAGGCAGTCGATTATATGCCTTGTGTGGCGTATTGATGCGGCCAGCACCATTGTATTGTAGCCGTAATAGTTGTACATTTCCACTATATCCCTTATCAGTCCCGTGCCGTCTTCGGATATGTCGTCCAGCCTGCCTACGAAGGGGGACACGTATGTGGCCCCGGCCTTGGCCGCAAGCAGGGCCTGCCCTATCGAGAATACTAACGTGCAATTGGTCCTTATGCCTTTCCCGGCGAAATATTTAACGGCCCTTATTCCGTCGGCCGTGCATGGCAGCTTGACTACGATATGCTCGTTGAGTGCGGCGAGTTCCTCTCCTTCGCGGACCATGCCGTCATAATCGGTGGAAATAACCTCGGCGCTTACGTCACCGTTTACGATATTGCATATTTCCACATAATGTTTGTATTGGTTTTCGGTGCCTTTTATGCCTTCTTTGGCCATAAGGGAAGGGTTTGTCGTTACACCGTCGAGCACTCCCAAGTCATGGGCCTCGCGGATCTGGTCGAGATTGGCTGTGTCAATAAAAAATTTCATATCGGATAAATAGATTATCCACAAAGGTATGAATTTTGTAATATCCATAACTCAAAAATGTTATCAGAATGCGTCTGACAGGATATATTTCGCAGATAATAGGTTCGGTGATTGACGTGCATTTTCCGGATTTGCAGGAAGGGGACAGCCTGCCTGGCATCCACGAGGCACTTACGGTCGAAAGGCCTGATGGTTCCGTCAGGGTGGTGGAAGTCCAGCAGCATATCGGGGAGAATACAGTAAGGACCATTGCGCTGGATACAACCGACGGCCTTTGCAGGCGTTTGCCGGTCGTGGCCGAAGGCAGGGCGATTACGATGCCCGTAGGGCAGCAGGTCAAGGGAAGGCTGATAAATGTCACGGGGGAGAGCATAGACGGTATGCGCCCATTGAGCAGGGAAGGAGCCTTGCCGATTCACCGCGAACCTCCCAAGTTTGACGAACTGGTCACTTCCCAGGAAGTACTGTATACCGGGATAAAGGTGATAGACTTGCTCGAACCTTATGTAAAGGGGGGCAAGATAGGGCTATTCGGCGGGGCCGGCGTAGGCAAGACAGTGCTTATCATGGAACTTATCAACAATATTGCCAAAGGATACAACGGTTTTTCCGTTTTTACCGGAGTGGGTGAGCGTACAAGGGAAGGCAACGATCTGTTGAGGGAGATGATAGAATCCGGGGTCATACGCTACGGAGATGCTTTCAGGGAAGGGATGGAGCAAGGGCACTGGGACCTTTCCAAGGTGGATTACGGAGAGCTGTCATCTTCGCAGGCTACTCTGGTTTTCGGGCAGATGAACGAGCCGCCGGGGGCAAGGCTGTCGGTCGCCCTTTCCGGCCTGACAGTGGCCGAGTCTTTCAGGGATGCCGGCAGGGAAGACGGCTCGAGAAGGGACATATTGTTTTTTATTGACAACATATTCCGTTTTACGCAAGCCGGTTCGGAGGTTTCCGCCCTTCTGGGCCGCATGCCTTCGGCCGTCGGCTACCAGCCGACGCTTGCCACTGAAATGGGACAGATGCAGGAGAGGATAACTTCAACCAGATACGGCTCCATTACCTCTGTCCAGGCAGTATACGTACCGGCCGACGACCTTACGGACCCGGCCACGGCCACGACTTTTTCCCATCTTGACGCTACAACCGTATTGAGCAGGAAAATTGCGGAATTGGGTATTTATCCGGCGGTAGACCCGCTCGAGTCGTCGTCCCGCATCCTCGATCCGTCGGTCGTTTCGGAAGAGCATTACCAGGTGGCCCGCATGGTCCGTCAGATTCTCCAAAGGAACAAGGAACTGCAGGACATAATCGCCATACTCGGCATGGATGAACTTTCCGATGAAGACAGGCTTACCGTAAACCGTGCCCGCAGGGTCCAGAGATTTCTTTCCCAGCCGTTTTCCGTGGCCGAGCAGTTTACCGGCGTAAAGGGCCAGATGGTCCCCATTGAAGAGACGATACGCGGTTTCAGGATGATTCTTTCAGGTGAAACGGACCATTTGCCCGAGCAGGCGTTCCTCAATGTGGGAACGATTGACGAGGCCATAGAAAAGGGTAACAGGATTCTTGCGGCCGCCGGGGACGGCAGGAAGGAGTAGGCAATGGAATTGCTGATACTTTCACCGGAGCGTACGGTTTTCTCAGGCAAAGTAGAGAAAGCTTCATTCCCGGGAGCGGCGGGGAGGTTTACTGTCCTGAAAGGGCATGCCCCCCTTATTGCATTGCTTGCCGCAGGTACTGTCGGCTATAAGCCGGAGGGAGGCGAAGAATGTTCCGTGGAGATTGTCTCCGGATGCGTCAGGGTATTTGCCGACAGGATAGAAGTGTGTGTCGAGACAGCAGTATGAAGGTGTTATTGAGAAATATTGTCGCAACTGTTTTGTTAATGCTGCCTTGCGCCTTGTCTGCCAGGGGGCAGGGCCCGGATGTGAAGGAAATCGTTCTGGAACATTTCAGCGACAGTTATTGGTGGCATATCTGTACGGTGAAAGGGAAAGAGACGGTTTTGCCTCTGCCGGTTATCGTACACAGCCCTTCGACAGGCTGGCACTGTTTTTCCTCCCGCCATCTGTTTTCGGAAGGGGAATATGACGGTTTCTATATAGCTTCAGACGGGGAATATGAAGGCAAGGTGCTTGAACGCCAGGCGGACGGAAGTTCGCTGAGGCCTTTCGATGTTTCCATAACCAGGACGGTGGCAGGGATTTTCATAAACAGTACCATAACCGTACTTATAGTGTTTTGTGCAGTGCGTTGCTACAGGGGCAGGAAAGCGACCGACCCGCCGCGGGGCTGGGCCTCTGTTATGGAAATGGCCGTTGATTCTCTTGTAGAGGACCTTATAAAGCCGTGCGTTGGGGATTCATGGCGGAGATTCGCCCCTTTCCTGTTGACTGTGTTTTTCTTCATTCTGGTCAACAACCTTATGGGGTTAGTCCCGTTTTTCCCCGGCGGGGTCAATGTTACCGGCAACATCGCCGTGACATTTGTCCTGGCTTTAGCTTCTTTCGTAGTTATCAACATATTCGGCGGGAGGGCATATTGGAAGGATATATTCTGGCCGGATGTCCCGGTATGGCTTAAGGTCCCTGTGCCTGTCATACCTTTGATAGAGTTCGTCGGCATATTTACCAAGCCGTTCGCGCTCATGATACGTCTTTTTGCCAATATGCTGGCTGGGCATGCCGTTATCATATGCCTGCTCTGCGTGATTTTCGTAACAGCGGGGAGCGGTGTGCTCCTCAATACCTCCATGAGTGCAGTATCCTTGCTGTTCAGCATATTCATGAATGCACTGGAACTTCTTGTGGCTTTTCTGCAGGCATACGTATTTACCATGCTTTCAGGAGTGTTCATAGGACTTGCCCAGGAAGGGAAAAAGAAAAATATTTATAATAAAACAGATAGTAAAATTTTAGAATTATGACAGAATTAGGAATACTTGGCGCGGTCATAGGCGCCGGACTTGCTGCAATAGGGGCCGGCATCGGCATAGGGAAAATCGGGTCTTCGGCTATGGAGGCCATCGGACGCCAGCCCGAGGCAGCCGGAAAAGTGAGAACCAACATGATAATCGTAGCGGCCCTTATTGAGGGAGTAGCCCTGTTCGCCCTTGTAATCTGTTTCCTTGCCTTGTAGTATGGGACTGTTGCAACCGGAGCCTGGACTGCTGATATGGATGACGGTAGCTTTCGCTATTGTCCTGGTATTGCTTGTACGGTATGGCTTTCCAGTGATACTGAAGGCCATGGAAGAAAGGAAGCAGTATGTGGACACCTCATTGGAGCGGGCTGCCGAGGCAGTGCGCAGGGTGGAGGGGCTTAAAGACGAGATGGACCGTGTAAAGAGCGATGCCGAGAAAGAAAAAGCCGTAATACTCAAGTCCGCATCGGATGCGAGGGAGAAGATTATTGCCGAAGCCAGGCAAAGGGCTCAGGAGGAAGGCGAGAGGATAGTTGCAGCTGCAAGGGCCGAGGCTGGAATAGAAAGGGAGGCCATTTTGAGGGATGCAAGGCATCAGGTGGCAATGCTTTCGGTGGCCATAAGCGAAAAGCTTTTGCGTACAAGGCTGGCCGATACCGAGTCGCAGGTTTCTTTGGCCGAAAGGCTGCTTGACGAGATCGGCGGGGATAAAGTTAAGAACGGAGCAGAGGTATAATGGATACAGGTTTGATAGCCAAACGGTATGCAAGAGCTCTTGCAGAGTATGCCAGGAACAGGGGAGAGGATGGGCTTGCCTGCAGGCAGTGCCGTGACCTGTTCGGCTTTCTGCGGGCCTCAAAGGAACTAAGGGACGCCGTGGAGTCCGCCATTGTCTCCCCGGCAGAAAAGGCAAGGCTTGTTGAAAGCCTTTTCCGTGAGGCCCCGTGCAGATCGTTGATGGATTTCATACGTTTGGTAATCAAGCATGACAGGGAAAGCTGTCTTTGCCTTATGCTGTACTCTTTTATCAATCTGTATGAGGAGGAACACCATATCCGCGAAGCGGTGCTTACAACGGCCGTACCGTTGGACAGGGAGACGGAGGATGCACTGCTTTCTGTTTTCAGGAGGAAGACCCGTTCGGAGATAGTGCTGCATAAAAAGACCGATCCGTCACTTATTGGCGGCTTTGTTTTCCGTATAGGGGACATAATGGTGGACGCCTCCCTGTCATCCCAACTGAAACTTCTGCGGAACGGCCTCGGGAATAATCCTGAAAGGAAAATTTAAGTAAACCAAGAGAATGAATGCTAAAAATGACAATATAAAACCGTCCGAGGTCTCACGCCTGCTGCTTTCCGAGCTGGAGGGAACAGATCTCGGCGCAAAATATTCTGAAGTCGGTACTGTCCTTCAGGTCAGCGACGGGGTGGTGCGGATATTCGGACTTGACAAAGTAGGCTCAAACGAACTCATAGAGTTTGATAACGGGATCAAGGCCGTGGTAATGAACCTTGAAGAAGATAATGTGGGTGCCGTCCTGCTCGGCCCTACCGATATGGTAAAGGAAGGTGATACAGTACGCAGGACAGGGCATACGGCATCCATAAATGTAAGCGAGTCATTGCTTGGGCGTGTCATCAATCCGCTCGGCGAGCCGATTGACGGGAAAGGCAGGATAGATGGGGAGACCACGGAAATGCCTTTGGAACGCAAGGCGCCTGAAGTGATTTTCCGTCAGCCTGTGAGCGAACCGTTGCAGACGGGAATCAAGGCCATAGACGCAATGATTCCTATCGGGAGGGGACAAAGGGAACTTATTATCGGAGACAGGCAGACCGGTAAGACAGCCATAGCCGTAGATACAATTATCAACCAGAGGGCTAACTATGATGCCGGTGACCCGGTTTACTGTATTTATGTTGCAGTCGGCCAGAAGGCTTCGACAGTTGCGTCTCTTGTAGAGACGCTGAACAGGTACGGCGCCATGGATTATACCGTGATTGTGGCAGCGATGGCTGCCGACACTGCGGCCATGCAGTATTTCGCCCCTTTTGCGGGAGCTGCTATCGGGGAATATTTCAGAGATACAGGACGCCATGCCCTTGTGGTGTATGACGATCTGTCCAAACAGGCTGTAGCCTACAGGGAAGTATCCCTGATTCTGCGCCGTCCTTCGGGAAGGGAAGCTTATCCCGGCGATGTCTTCTACCTTCATTCCCGCCTGCTTGAAAGGGCTGCCAAGATTATCGAGCAGGAAGAAGTGGCATGCAGAATGAACGATTTGCCGGAATCCCTGAGAAACAAGGTGCATGGAGGCGGCTCGCTTACGGCCCTTCCTATTGTCGAGACGCAGGCCGGGGACGTATCGGCTTATATACCTACTAATGTCATTTCCATTACGGACGGACAGATTTTTCTGGATACCGACCTGTTCAATGA
This sequence comes from Candidatus Coprenecus stercoripullorum, assembly GCA_018715745.1. GTDB lineage: Bacteria > Bacteroidota > Bacteroidia > Bacteroidales > UBA932 > Coprenecus > Coprenecus stercoripullorum. The sequence continues at coordinate 1,474 of DVLA01000021.1, read as the reverse complement.
GGGCAACCTGCCGGCTGTGGATGTAGGCATATCGGTTTCAAGGGTAGGTGGCAAGGCTCAGGTGAAGGCAATGAAGAAGGTTGCCGGTACCTTGAAGATTGACCAGGCCCAGTTCCGAGAACTGGAATCGTTTTCCAAATTCAGCGGGGATATGGATCCGGTTTCTATGGCTCTGCTTGACAGGGGACGGAAAAATACCAGGCTGCTTGTTCAACCCCAGTACAGCCCTATGCCTGTCGGGAGACAGATTGCCGTGCTGTATTGCGGAACGCATGGCCTGCTTAAGGATGTCCCGTTAGAACATGTAGCGGACTTCGAAAGGCTGTTTATAGAGTCCCTAAAGTCTTCAGACATATTCAGCCGCCTTGAATCCGGCGAGATGGACGAAAGTATGGAAAAGGACATCAGAGTTGCTGCGGCAGAGGTAGCGGCAGCCTTAAAATCTTAAAGTCATGGCTGCTCTGAAAGAGTTGAAGTCGAGGATAGCGACAGTGAGGAACACGCTGAAGATAACATCTGCAATGAAGATGATCGCCACGGCAAAATTCCATCGTGTGCAGTCTTCCATGTTGGCTGTTTCGGAGTATTGGGATGCCTTGTCCGGAACTGCGGCCGCCCTTTGCGGCACCGGAGGCGATGGCCCCGCTGTTCCTCTTGCGTCCGGGCACAAGGGCAGGAAAAAGGCCCTGCTTGTCGCAATATCTTCCGATACTTCCCTTTGCGGAAGTTTCAATGCCAATCTGCTGAAAAAACTTTCAGAGGAAGCAGACAGCATGGCCCGTGAAGGGTATAGCCAGGTAACGGTCCTGCCGATAGGAGAGAAAGCCGTCAAGGCGGTACAGAAAGCCGGATGGGCATGCAACCTGGATTACAGGGCCCTTTCAGGGGGGCCACTGTCTTTCTCTTCCGTATGCCCTCTTGCCGACTTTCTGATGGATTCCTACATTAGGGAGGAAACCGACAATGTATGTATGGTGTACAGCCATTTTTATTCCATGGGACGCCAGTTGCCGGTTGCGGAACAACTGCTTCCGTTAGGTTATGGGAATTCCGGGCCTGCTTCAACCGGATTACAGGGTGCAGACTATATTGTAGAACCCCGCTCAGGGGAGCTGCTTGCCTCAATTCTGCCAGCCGCTGTCAGGACTGCCTTGTACAAGGCCCTGCTGGACAGTGTAACTGCTGAAAATGCAGCCAGAATGCTTGCCATGCAGACTGCCTCCGACAATGCCGAAGACCTTCTTGACGAACTTTCTCTTGAATATAACAAGACCCGCCAGCAGGCCATTACCGATGAGCTTGCCGATATAGTATCGGGGATGTCGTAAGTATTGTATGCTGCCGTTCCCTTTTCCGGCTATTCCGATTCCTGCCTGACGGTAAAACTGTCCTCGTTGGTGAAATACCTGAGATGGACCGTAAACCCCCTTTCTTCACCCGTCGCATTGGGTTCGGCCTCTATGGTGAACAGCAC
>DVLA01000020.1 GCA_018715745.1 Candidatus Coprenecus stercoripullorum | reverse complement strand
GGGAAGCGCTTTCTTTGCTTATGGGCCTGCCATTATTCTCAATGCACCAGTAGCCCTTGTCTGAACGGATTGTGATTTCGTTTTCCGGAGAATCGGGACCGAAGGCTTCTATGGCGTTTTTGACAATATTGGTCAGGACCTGTTCCATGAGTACGGGATCTATGTTTACCGTATATGGCATGTTGCCTGTTTCGAGGCTGAAACGTATTTCCTTCCGCCCTTTAAGGCTTTCTAAGAACGGAAATACCGATTTCAGGAAACCGTCCCCGTCCGTGGCTATCAGCACCGGGTCCGGGATTCTGGCCATCTCGGCATAGCTCCCTATGAATTCTTTCATACGCCCTATTCTTGAGAGTAATATGGGTACCATACGGGAAATGTCCTCGTTTTCAGGATGATTTTCAACTTCTTCCCCTATGGCTTCAATGGCGGATGATATTCCGGCCATAGTATTGTTCACCTCGTGCGAGATGATGCGTATTACTTTTTTGTAACCTCTTTTTTCCGCTTCGAACAGCTCTTCCGTGAGAGGCTCGACCATATAGAAAGGATGGGGGAACCCGTTGTCCATGAATGAGGCGCGGGTACATTTGTATATGTGCGCAGGGTCTGTCTGTATGACTGAGCTTTTTCTGTCGCCTATTCCCGATATACCCTTTAGCAGGGCATGGGTGCATTCTTCAGGCTTTTTGCCGACGAGAGGCTCTATGGACGGCAGGCCAGTGAAGCGGCACATGGAAGGGTTGGCGGAAGAAATCCTGCCGTCCATATCCATAATCAGGATACCCATGGGCGATGCTTCTATCAGCAGATCCAGAAAATGGTTCCGTTCCCTTATGGCCAGTTTTTCATTGCGCAGCCGGCTCATCATCCCGTTGAACAGGGAGACCATGTTGTCGGCGTCTTTTTGCCCGACAGGCAGCAGCCTGGATGAAAAGTCCTGTTCCTTCAGGAGGTTGACCCCTCCGTTGAGAATATCCAGGGGCCTGACTGTCTTGCGGTATAATATGGCCAGCAACAGCGCCGTTATGCAAACGCATGCCTCGGCTACGACAAGCCGGTATCCGCCGAGACCTTCTTTCCACAGGCAAACGGCGAGCGATACGCATATAGTCGCGATAATGATGGCAGCTATAAGCCTGAAAAAGGATTTTGCGTTCATTGTATCTCTATTCCGAATTTGTCTATTTTGCGATACAGCGCAGCCCTCGAGATTCCGAGCGAAGCAGATGCACGGGTGATATTGCCCTTGCATTCGTCCAAGGCGCGGATCACTCTCTCCTTTTCCATTTCCTGCAAGGTCTTGTCTGCAGTATGAAAGTATTCTTCCCGTCCGCCTGCCTGCATGTTCCCCTCGGGAGTACAGTATTTTTCAATGTCGGATTTTTCTATCCTCCTGTTTCCGCTAAGGATTATGACGCGTTCGGTGAGGTTTTTCAGTTCCCGTATATTACCGGGCCACGGCAGACGGCAGAGGTATTCCATCGCTTCAGGCGAAAATTCCGCACCCGGTCTGACGGTATCGGCAAAATGCCGTACCAGCAGCGGTATGTCCCCGCGCCTTTCCCTCAATGCCGGAAGGTGGATCGGAATCAGGTTTATGCGATAGTACAGGTCTTCCCGGAATGTCCCGCCTGAGACCATCCCGGCCAGATTCCTGTTTGTTGCCGATATTACCCTAACGTCAGCCTTTCTCGGGCGGCTGTCGCCGAGAGGCTCGTAAGTCCTGTCCTGCAGCACGCGCAGGAGCTTGACCTGGCATACCGGGTCAAGCTCCCCTATCTCGTCCAGGAAGATGGTTCCCTTGTCGGCAAGTTCGAACCTGCCTTTGCGGTCGGTAAAGGCATCGGTAAAGGCCCCCTTTCTGTGGCCGAACATTTCGCTGTCGAAAAGGGTAGGACTCAATCCTCCGAGATTGACTTTTATAAAAGGGTGCCCGGACCTGGGGCTGTTCAGGTGGATTGCTTCCGCTATAAGCTCTTTTCCCGTTCCGCTTTCTCCCGTAATCAGAACCGAGGCGCCTGTCGGGGCCACCATGGATACTGCATCCAATACTTCACGAAGGATATTGCTTTTGCCTATTATTTTATCGAAACCTTCCCGGTGTGCGGCCGTTTCCGTATCCGGTTCCCTGCTCCTGTTCAGTTCTACGGCTGTCCTGATTCTCTCAAGCAGGCTGAAATTGTCCCACGGCTTCGTGATAAAGTCGAAAGCACCTATCCTCATGCCTTCTACCGCCAGCGGGATGCTTCCCCATGCCGTCATCAGTATGACCGGGGATGAGGGCGCCAGTATCCTTATTTTTCTCAGCAACTCGAGACCTTCTTCCCCGGTAATCGACAGGGAATAGTTCATGTCCATCAATATGGCTTCCGGCTCTGTGCCGCGGACCTGTGCGACCGCCTCTTCCGGGGTGGGTACGGCGATGGCCTCATAGCCTGAACGCTTGAGCAGAAATGAGAGCGACGCCCTTACGCTTTCGTCGTCATCTACGATAAGAATCATAATATTACAAAGATATATCAAAAATTGCTTCGTCGGCCCCCCTTATATTCCTGTCGGCCATATAGTCCCATAAGGTAAGGGCACGTATGTCATAGAAGTAGTACCAGTAATAGTACATTTCCGATATGTACTTGCGCCTGGCCTCGTCCTTTGCGTCCCTTGCGTCATTCAGCTCCAGGACATCCATTTTCCCCAGCAGAAAGGCTTCAACCGATGACTTGTAGCGTTCAGACGCGATTTTGTCGGCTTCTTCGGCTATTGACAGCTGCCCGGCCTGGTTGTTGAACTGTTCCACTATGAGGAATACGTCCTGATTGAAATTAAGCCTGTCCTGACGGATCTGGGATTCGACCACGTCCCGGTTGCTTTCGGCTACCTTTACCTCGCCCTTCCTTTTCCCCCAGTCGAGGATAGGGACGGACAGCCCTACGGAGACTATCTGTTCATTGCCGAGGTTTCCGTAAGAGCCGGACAAAGTCCTGTTTGTACCTGAATAACCTACAGTGGCGGTGAGGTCTATCCGGTATCGTTCCCCTTTTGCGGCCGCAACTTCATAGTCGGCTTCGAGCTGGCGTCTGAGTATATTCTGGGTGAAAGGGTTGTTTGCAATGGCCTTGTCGAGGACATCCGCATATTCAAGCCGGCCGACGGATATTTTATCCGGTAACTCTGCTGCAATCGAGTCGTTTTCGGAAAGGCCGAGAAAGGCCCTGAGCTGAAACATTTTGGATTTTACATCACTTTGGCATGCAGTAACATCGGCCTTTGCCTGTAGTGCGGACAGCTTTAGCTGCATCAGTTCTGTCTCGGAGATCTGGCCCATCCGTCTCTTTTCGAGGGCTATCACGTACAGCCTGTCCGCATTCTCCATGTTCTGTTCGGCGATTCCCAGGTTTTCCGCCGACAATAGATAGTTGAAGAAATATGTTATGGCATTTTTCTTTATTTCTTCGACATCCTGGAGGTACTGGGCTTTGGCTTCCTCGTATTTGACCGGCTCTATCTTCTTGTCCCACTTGAATGTGTTTACTCCGAACAGCGGCTGGTTCAGGGTAAGCGATACCGGGATGGCCAGAAATTCGTTCATTGCCCCATGTCCGAGCTGGCGTGTCAGGTCCAATGATGTGCTCAGGGACAGCGTACCGCCGGTGAACGGGATATTCTGGGTTATGGAGAGGGCGCCGGATATGCCTATCAGATTGTTCCTTACATAGGAATAGCTGCCGTCATCATGCTGGTAGGGCGTAAAGTTGTTGCTGTAATCCGGAAGGTTGCCGCTCAGGACGAGCTCGGGAAGCCGTTCAGCCCTGTAGGTTCGGAATTCCCAATATGAGCTTTTGAGCTGGTTCCCGGCTATGGCGGCATCTACCGACTGCATGCATGCCAGGTCGATGGCCTTTTCCAGCGACAGGTTAATGACATTTCTCCCGGCATCGGAGGCTGCCGCCGGTACCGCAAGGGGCAGCATGCAGCATGCCAGCAATATGATGCGTATGACAGGCATAGCGTTATTCAATTATTCTTCCGTCCATCATCCTTATTATGCGGTCGGTCTGCCTGGCCTGGGCCTCGTTGTGGGTTACCATCAATATGGTTTTACCATCGTTCTTGTTGATTTGATGGAGCATGGACATTATTTCCGAACCCATTTTGGAGTCGAGGTTTCCTGTAGGCTCGTCGGCGAGGATGATTTTAGGGTCTCCGACCAGGGCCCTGGCTATCGCCACCCTCTGGCACTGTCCCCCGGAAAGCTGTGACGGGAAATGTTTCATGCGGTGAATCAGCCCCACTTTCTCTATCATTGCAGTTGCCATCTCTTTTTTCTGTCTTTGACTGATACCCTTGCGGTACATGAGCGGAATCTGCACATTGTCTATGACGTTGAGCGAGGGTATAAGGTGGAAACTCTGGAATACGAAGCCTAACTTGCAGTTGCGGAATGCTGCGGCCTCCTTTGTGCCGAGGGAGGATACGTCTTTGCCGTCAAGTTCCACCTTGCCGGAAGTGGGCTCGTCGAGTATCCCCGCGATATTGAGCAGGGTGGACTTGCCGCACCCCGAGGGGCCCATTATGCTGACGAATTCGCCTCCGCGTATTTCCAAGTTGATGTTTTCCAACGCTACTGTCTCTATTTCCGTAGTGCGGTAGATTTTTGATATTTGAGTGAGTTTTATCATGATGTTTGATATTTTATCGGATTATTCTTCTTTCAGTGTTTCGGTAGGGGATGCCTTGAGCGATTTTACCGTGGGGATTACTGACGATATTGCGGCGGTGATGATGGAAATGACGACTGCTATGGATGTGATTGCAATGAACCTGGCCGTGCTGTCGTATAGGAGCGGATGCTCTTTTATCGTTTCCGGAATGCTCGCGCAGTATTGGGTGGAGGTAGCGATGTCTATGTCAAGTATCAGGATAATATTCAGAATGATGGCAATTCCTATTACTATCGCCGTTATGCAGAGGATTATCGCTTCCGTCAGATATTGGAGCCGTATTGCGGCGGAAGTCCCGCCCACCGCTTTTCTGAGTCCGGTTTCCTGTTTTCTTGTTTCGAGCGAAAGCCATGTGTAGGAGGCTATTGAAAGAAATGCATTTATGATAAGGAAAACCAGAATTATGTAAAGCAGGGGGGACCTGTCGAACATTCTGCTCATTTCCTGGATTATCCCCTCGTACGATGTTATCTCTTCCACCATATATCCGCAGCTTTCAAGCATTCGGTTGAGGTCTTTGGTTATCATTCCGTTAAGCTTCTCCGAATCGCATCCGGGCCTTGTGCGGAATATTATAATCGGGGTGTCGTCTATTGCCTCGTTCAGATTGCTTTGGTTGTACATTACTACGGGCACCGGGCTTGTATCCGACATACAGTCTTCTATAATGCTGTTTATGACCCCGGATACGATATATGTACTGCTGTTGCCGTAATTGCTTCTTACTATCTTTCCTACGGGGTTTTCACCCGGGAAGAACTTTCTGGCGATATCTTCTGAAATAATCACGGTGCCCGGCGCATCGGAGATTTTCCCGTCTGCGGGGAAGATTGTCTTTATGCCTATGACATCAAGGTCGCCTGCTCCGGACTGCCTGTCTATTGTCCGCTGCAGCACCTGGTTTGTAGAGTCGGTGTATATTATGTAATTGTTGTTGCTGTAAAGTCCCGGGTAAGTCATGTCTGCCGGAGCGGAATACAGTATTTCGGGCAGGTTCTTCAGGTAATCGTTTATCATGTCGGTTTCTGCCTTGCCGATAATGTCCTGGCCGTCTCCCCCGTTATGCAGTGTGAGCACCCAGCAGTCCCGCGTGTCGAAACCCCTGTCCTCGAGGTTGGATACGTAGAATCTCTCCCACAGGGAGTTGATTATGAACCAGGAGCATGTGAATATTATGAACGACTCGATAAGGAGCCATGCGCTTTTCTTTTTGTAGAACCAGAGTTGTTTGAATATGTGTCTGATCATGGCTGTTACTGTTTTTGGGCCAGGGATTCCGCTATCGGTCTGCGGATAGCTTTTCTGGCAGGTATTATGGCTGAAAATATATTGAGGGTAAGAATCAGTGCTATAAGCGGCAGTATGAGATCAGTGCGTATTAGTTCCCTTAAAGGCATGGTTTCGGATATGGGATTGACAGCGAAAAAGTTTCCCAAAATCCCGTTAAGCCTCGGGGATAATGCCGTTATGATAAGGAATGAGCCTATTACTCCGATAATCCCCCCTGCCGAGGTCATAAGCAGGTTTTCCCATATTACCTGCCACAGGATGTTGCCTGGCCTTGCACCGAACGATTTTCTAAGGCCGAACTCTTCGAATCTGTTTTCGATTCTCGAAGTGACCATTCCGGAAAGGTTGAACAGCGGAATTGCCATGATTAACAGTATGGAACATAATGAAATGACAGCCAAGTCCCCGGAATCGTTCCCAGTATCGTACAGGAACAGTTCGAGTGTCGTAAACGGCGCTCCGTAGCAGTCGAGGACATACTTGTCAGGATTGCTTTCATTGTACCTCTGAACTCTCGCATTGACTTCTTCCTTGATGGAATTCAGATATTTTCTGTCTTTTGCCAGAATGTAGGCCATGTGATCGCCGAAAATCCCCCCGGGATTCTCATCGAAAAACGATTCTTCCGGCCATGACTCGGCCACGCTTATTGGTATATATATATCTGCACATGTGGACCCTGCCGTTACCGGTACGTCCCTGACTACGCCGCATATCTTCATCGGGGTGCGTCTTAGGAAAATAATTTCCCCTATGACATCAGTCCGGTTGAATACTCTCATGGCAGTGCTTTTCGATATCACTATTTCCGGTGCGGACGGGGAGGTCCCGTTTTCAGTAAACAGCCTTCCCTCTACAGTCTGGAAGTCGAATACTTTCCAGAAGTCCGTATCCACGAACAGGGGCGATGCCTTGAAAGCCAGTTCCCCGTCTTCCGTAGTAAAGCTCAGGGAAGTGATGAACAGGCCCGAATAGACTGTGGATATTTCTTCTATCCCCGGGATGCCTTCGATAAAAGTTTCGACGAATTTCGGGGAGATGGTCGACTCCATATTCCCGTTGCCGACAGTCAGTCTGGCGTGGTTTACGGTCATGGTTCTGTCCCTGTGCCTTTCGGGATACGTGTTTGCGAACTTCAGGGACGCAATTGACAGGAAGGCCATTATGAGTGCGACGGACATGGATGTGCCCAGAATGAATACCGCACTGTAGGTCTTGTCGGTACGTATGTTGTACCATGCCTGCTTGAAGTAGAAACCTGCGTTCATGTTTTCTTTATTTTAATTTTATCAAGTTTTCTGTATCTGTCTGTATTTTCGAGTATCACTTCATCACCGCCCTCGATTCCCGAGATGACTTCCACGTAATCGAAATTGGCCTCTCCGAGCGTTATTTCCCTTCTTTTTGCCACATTCCCTTCTTTTACGAAAAGCCAGTATTTTCCGGGACCCTTATAGTAGTTCCCGTTCGGCAGGCGTAGTACGTTTTTTTCGTATGCGTATATAATATAGATTTCGCATCTCAGGCCCGAGCGCAAGGCCGGATTCCTTTCGTTGTCGAGCTGTACGGTAAATGGTATAGTTCCTTCGGACGAGACCGGCGAAAGCCCCGACACCCTTCCTCCGATGGTGTCCCCTCCGGCGATTACGGCAACTTCCATTCCGAGGCCTATTCTGTCGCTCTGCCTGTCCCCTATCCGGCCTTCTACCTTGAACCTGCTGAGATCAGCCAAAGTCACGACCATGTCTGTCTGCGAGACCCGCGCACCTATTTCATTATTTACGGCTACCACGGTAGCTGGCCACGGAGCGAGGATTCTCGACTCTTCCAGCAATTTGCGCTCATATTCCATCTTCTTGCGGAAGATTTTCAGGTCCAGGTCTTTTATGTTCTCGTCGGCTTTGGCAAGGCGTTTTTCATTCTCAATCTTCCGGAGGTTGTTGTCCAGCTTTATGCCGGCTACCGTGTGGGCAAGACGGGCCTCCCTTACCTTGTCGGGCGTTCCGGCCCCGATAGAATCGAGGTAAATCTCATTTTCCAGGGCGGCAGCAAGCTTCTCGAGTTCCATGCGGTCTACGTCTATCTGCATTTGAAGCTCGTCCAGGCTGTTGCTGTTCGTTATCCTGAGTTTTTCCAGTTCCAGTTCCTTCATCCTGGCCTCGTCTTCCATGTTAAGATATTCTGTCTGTATTTCAGAAAGGTCAAGACGCACAATGGGGTCTCCCTTTTCCACTATGTCCCCGGCCTTCCTGAAAACTTCCAGTATGCGTGACTCGATGGGGGAGTTTATGGTTTCCTGATGTCCCGGGGCGATATGCCCGGAGGCGAATACCGAGAAATCTATGTCCCCTTCCGAAACTGTTCCGGTTTTGATTCTGTCCCATCTTACGGATGGCTTTATAAGCAGCAGTACTGTGACCAATGCTGCAAGCATTCCTGCACAGGGGGCAGCCCATCCCAGGATTTTCCTGAGTTTCCTTCCGGCTTTTTCTTTGGATGTCAAGGCTCTGTCCATCTTCTTCAAGGTTGTCCGTTATTAATCGTGCAACGCTCCGGCAAACCTTGTGCCTGAGTTCATTTTATTTGATTATCATGTGTTTATGTGTAAAAACATGTGTCCGTTTGCGGACAATTGTCCGCAGGCGGACACTATTTTTGTTACTGTTTGCAGTAAATGTTATTTTTGTAAGACAAGAGAGCTCTCGGATGAATATATTGATATTTATAGATTCGGTGATACCTGTTACGGCCTATGGCGGAACGCAGAGAGTGATGTGGTCCCTGGCCAGGGAACTTGCCGGAATGGGGCACGATGTCCGTTTTCTTGCCAGGCAGGGGTCTTTTTGCGATTTTGCGCGGGTGATTGTCTTTGACCCTTCCAGAACCGTTGCCTCGCAGGTACCGGAAGATACGGATATAGTACATTTTAACGATAAGGTGCCGGAAAATGTCGGAAAACCTTATATCGTGACTTATCACGGGAATTTCCTTAAAGGCGAACTTGACCGGAATGCGGTATTCGTATCATCCGACCATGCCCGCAGATACGGCAGCTCTTCGTTCGTGTACAACGGCCTTGACTGGAACGGTTACGGCAAGGCCGATCTGAATGCGTCCCGCATGTGGTATCATTTTCTGGGGAAGGCGGCCTGGCGCGTGAAGAATGTGAAAGGGGCTATCGATGTGGTCAGGGCTCTGCCAGGCGAGAGACTGTACGTATTGGGCGGCAGCCGTTTTAATTTGAAAATGGGATTGCGTCTGACCCTTACGCCCAAGGCGCGTTTCAGAGGCATGGTAGGGGGAGAGGAAAAGGAGCATTATCTCCGGCATTCGAAAGGGCTTGTATTCCCGGCAAGATGGGACGAGCCTTTCGGGCTTGCCATAATCGAGAGCCTTTATTTCGGCGCTCCGGTATTCGGGACTCCCTACGGTTCCCTGCCGGAACTGGTGATTCCGGAGGTGGGTTTCCTTACCAGGAGCAAGGACGAGATGGTCGGATTTCTGCGGGACGGGCGGCGGTTCAGGCCGGAAACCTGTCATGAATATGCGCGGGACAGGTTCAATTCCAAAGTTATGGCCGAGGCGTACCTGCGCAAATATGAGACAGTCCTCAACGGGCGTTTTCTCAATGCCGTCCGGCCTCATGCCTGTGCGGAGGACAGCAAAAGAAAAGAATGGCGTTGACAGTAAACTTAAATTAATAATCACAGACAGATGGTTTCCATAATAGCGGCTGTTTCCGGAAACGGGGCGATAGGCAAGGACAACGATATGCCGTGGCATATATCCGAAGATCTGAAATATTTCAAGAAAACCACTTCAGGACATCCTGTAATTATGGGTTATAATACTTTTCTTTCTCTTGGCTGCCGGCCTTTGCCGGGCAGGAGAAACATAGTGGTCAGCACGAGGCAGGCTTCCGGCCTGCGTGACGGGGTAGAGTTCTGCTCTTCGCTGGAGGCTGCCATGGAGATTTCCCGCCCGGATACGGAAGAAGTATTCGTAATAGGCGGAGGCAGGCTGTACAAGGCTGCCATGCAGTACGCCGACAAATTGTATATTACGGAGGTCCATGCAAATGTGGAAGATGCCGACGTATTTTTCCCGGCGATTGACCCCGGACTGTGGGAGGAGGACAGCCGCTCGGAGAACATGTATGACGGGAAATCGGGCGTAGAGTATTCATTTGTAACATATAAAAGACTATGAGAGACAATTTCAACACATCTTTCGGGGTGCTTGTCGCCATGGCCGGCTCAGCTATCGGGCTGGGAAACCTGTGGCGCTTCCCTTACCTTATGGGGACGAACGGGGGGGCTGCGTTTATTATTATTTACCTTGTGCTTGTTTTCCTGTTGTGCCTTCCCATAATGATGTCCGAGTTTGTTGTCGGACGCCGTGCCCAGACCAATGCGGTCAGGGCTTTCAAGGTCCTTTCTCCGAAAGGCCGTTGGGGAATAATCGGAATACTCGGTGTCCTTGCATCTGTAGCCCTCATCTCGTTTTATTGTGTTGTAGGGGGCTGGACCATAGACTATCTGGTGCATTCGGTGACTTTCAGCCTTCCGGACCGGGGCTCATCCGAAGGATTCTTTGCGGCAGCCGTGTCGTCTCCGGGCAGGACATTGCTGTATACATACATTTTCCTTGCACTTACGGCCCTTGTCCTGCTTGCAGGGATAAAGGACGGCATAGAACGCTATACCAAGATAATGATGCCGCTGCTGTTCCTTACCATTATTATCATCGCCGTACGTTCGGTAACCCTGCCGGGCTCGGGGGCCGGCCTGGATTTCCTTTTCAATCCCGATTTTTCCAAGGTGACGGCCAATACTTTTCTTGATGCCCTGGGACAGGCGTTCTTTTCCCTGAGCATAGGTTGTGCGACTATCCTTACATACGGCTCTTATGTCAAGAAAAACGAGAAAATTGTAAAAATGTCGTCGTTGACGGCAATCTCGGATACGTTTTTTGCAATTCTGGCCGGTCTGGCCATAATGCCTGCCGTATTTGCTTTCGGCATATCCCCAAGCGAGGGGCCGGGCCTGCTTTTCGTAGTGTTGCCCGATATTTTCGACCAGATTGCAGGCGGGGGGATTGTGGCCGTGCTTTTCTTTTTCGTACTTTTTATAGCCGCCATAACATCTTCCATATCCCTGCTTGAAGTTTTCGTAACATTCCTTATTGAGGAATGCAGGATGAAGCGCCGTTCGGCCGTGCTTGCTTCTTCCGGCGTATGTCTTGTACTTTGCACGTTATGCGCGCTTTCCGGTGGGGTGCTGTCCGATGTCAGGATTTTGGGACGGACATTTTTCGACCTTTTCGACATGGTGTCCGCCAACTTCCTTATGCCGATGTGCGGCCTGCTGGTGGTTGTCTTCGTAGGCTGGAAGATGAAGAGGGAGGCATTCGTGGACGAACTCTCCAACGGGGGGACATTGAAGAACAGGGCGCTTTACAATACGATATTCTATATCGTACGCTATATCGCACCGATAGTCATTGCCGTGATAATGGTTTTTGGCTGGCTTTAGGGGCCGGTCTCCGGATTGGGCCGGCTTATCCGGCTGCGGCTTTTGTAATATGAAAAATTACTGTATCTTTGCAGCCGCACCCGGAAAGGTGCGGAATGGGGCATTAGCTCATCTGGCTAGAGCGCGACACTGGCAGTGTCGAGGTAATCGGTTCGAGTCCGATATGCTCCACTCGGAACACAACTCTTTGCGGGGTTGTGTTTTTTTATGCTCAGAACTTGATCTGCGCTCCGAGTAGGATGTTCAGGGGTCGGATGCGGTAGGAGTACCGGATGGCCTCGAGGGGGCCGATGTAGGAGTAGGCGTATTCTCTTTCGTCCAGGAGGTTCCTGGCGTGGATGAAGAACTGGAGGCGGGAGTTGACGAAATACCATGCAGAGAGATCGAGGAAGAAGCAGCAGACCGGTGAATCGGAGCCGAATCGGCTGAAGTAGTATTCGCCGGTCAGGTCCAGCTCCATGGACCGGAACGGGAAGAAGGAAAGTGTGAGAGCATGGCTCATGTCGTGATTGTCTTCTCCGTTGCGTTTCCCTCCTGTGTAGTACAGGGAGTAGACGTAGTCCCCCGAATACTGGAGACTCAGCCATGAGGCCAGACCTCCGTTGTAGCGTAGTCCGGCGGAGTAGCTGTCCGAGTCGTAGTCTGTTACGATGCTGTTCTGGAGGATGGACGATGTATACCGGGTGTAATCGAATATGCCGGTAATCTTACCTGCCAAGGAAGTGAAGGCTTTGGAGATCTCTGCCGAGGCGGAGAGTATCGAGTAGTCGTTTACCTCGTTGGACTGTACGTTCACTATGTAGTCGTCTCCGATGAAGTATCTGGTGAGTTCGAATGAGCGGCCTGCGCTCCAGTAGGCCGAGCCTTTGAGGTACCAGCCGGAGATGGGGTCCCGGAAGTCTATTTCTCCGTCGACACTGTATCCGGGCAGCTGTTCCAGGTCGGTACGGCCCTGTGTCAGGTATTTGTAGTTACGCATGACCAGGCCGGTAAATATCTGCTGTTCGTCTATCGGGCTGAGTCTGTATGCCGCTTCGGCCATTATCCCGAATCGGGGACCGAAATCGTACTTTATGCTGATGGTGGGGTTGACTGCTAGTTTATGGTCATTGCCCCGGCTGTCTGTGTGATAATTGATGTATTGATACCAAAGTTCAGCTCCTGCGGTGGCTTTGAACTGTTTTACGGAAAACTCGACGTAGAGATTTTCGTATGGTTTGATGTATTGCAGCGTTACGTCGTTATCGAGGACAGGCTGTTGTCCGGGAAGAGTGAGTCCGGACAGTTTTGAGACGAAACGTCGGTGAAGGTAGTCCAGACTGGTGTACGAGCGGAGGGTCAGCCATTTTACCGGAGAGTGGGAGAAATTGTACTTTATCGTGTTGAAAAAATACTTTCCGTCGATGTTCTGTATTGCCGTCTCTTCTTCCCCGGATGATGTTATTTCCAAGTCTTCCGAGAGTTCGGAGTACTGCGTGAATATTTCGAGGCCGAAGCCCGTTCTTTCCAGTCTTTTTACGAACCGCAGGTAGTTCAGGATATTCATCCCTTCGAGTCCTGCATTTTCAGTTCTGCTGCTTGTCCCGCCGAGACTGTTGGCGGCGTCGCTGCCGGAGAATTCAATCTGAAAGTTCTCGCGTAGATACAGCTGCCGGGTGTTGACCGTCGCATTGATGTTGCCGTAGCCGGCGTATGTTCTGCTGTGCGTCGCGTTCCTTTCAGTGAATGAGATGGCGGTGCCGTCACCCATGTCGTATGTCCGCGAGACGGAGTTGTCGGAGTCCAGGACCTCGTCCTCGTACAGTCCGGATACGCCGATGACCAGCTGCTTTTTCTTGCCTACCGTGAATTTGTTGTTTGTGGATGCGGCCCAGGTGTTGTTGAACCTCGTTCTGATGTCGTCAATCGGGGCTGTATCGTGGATGATACCGGTATAGGCGGAAGGGGTGTATCTGTACCGGAAGTCGAAGTTGTTCAGATCCGTGGCCAGGTCTGTGTTGTTGAGCACGGATGTGACTGTGTTGCCCGCTGCGTCGGTTTTGAGGACATTGATTGTCTGGAATGTCTTGCTGATGTTCATAAGCATGCCGCCGGCGGAGTAAGGGACCCACGGCTTCTGCGTGCTTCCGCCGACTTCGGCCTGCAGCGTACCCAGCCACTGGGCCTTGGCACTTTCCTTCAGGATGATATCGATGGCTGCCCGGTCGCTCTCCACTATCCCTTCAAGGGCCCTTACGGGCTGGTGCCTCTCGTAGAGTTTGACTTCCTTTATGTCACGTGGGTCAAGATTCTTGGTGGCTATGTTGTAGCGGTGTTCCAGGAGGTCGCTGCCCTCTATGTAGAACTTGTTGATGGATTCTCCGTAAACTCTCACGTACCCTGACTTGTCGACGCTGATGCCCGGCAGCTTGACGAGGACGTCCCCGAGGTTCCTGTCGTCCGTGGTTACGAGTGTCGGGATGTAGTATGTGACGGTATCTCCTTTTTTCTCCACATGCTTGGCTGTAACTACGACTTCGGCCAGTTCCGTGCGGTCTTCCTCCAGCCTTACTTCGATATTTTCAGGAAAAGGGGGGAACAGACGGAATGGCGAGTATCCCAGCATCCTGACCTCGAATACTAAGCTGTCGGCAGTCCTGTTGTCCGGGACTTTGATGGAGAAAGTCCCGTCCTCAGCGCTGGATCCGTATGCGACCGGCACTCCGGAAGGGTTGCGCAGAAAGATGAACGCACCCTCTATCGGGGCACTTGTCGCACTGTCCTTTACTGTTCCCCCGATTTCCTGAGCGTATGCTCCGAATGCAGTCATAAGAAACAGTATGTGCAGGATGAGGAGTTCCTTATTCATGTTTGCAGGGAATTTTCTTAAAGATCTTTTTCTATGTATTCATTTCCTAAGGGAATATTTTGTTTCAGTGCTTTTCTGGACGGTTGGTATTCTACATCCGTATTTACCCAGTACCTTTGTTTGGCGACTGCCGGTCGTGTATCCATTAGGTTTCTCGCTTCCATGTATTTATCACGCTTAGTCTTGAGATAAAGCCAGTCAGTCATGTAAATGCTGCCAGCGGTACTGTAGATTCCTTTCAGACTAAAGTCATAGTAACCGTCAGCATCCCTTACTGAGAGGATAAGCCCTGGCAGTCCCGAGAACTTCCACGGTCCGGCACTTACAGGGATATCAGGAGTAAACCATGCAGTGTAGTCCCTGCCGCGGAATGAGCACGTAGCCATTACTGCATTGTATCCCGCAACCAAAGATACACTGTCTGAAATCTCCCACACCATATCGGTGATCTCGTCTTCGTACAGGAAATCCTGAGTTCCAACCCTGCCTGTGCAGGCCCATTTCCCGCTTTTGAGGTCATGTATGAATATCTCCATCAGAGTAATCTGGTCTACTTCAGCTCCGTCAAGGACTTTTGAATAAGACCTGACACATCCGTTCCTTACAAGAGAGTCGCTTTCAAAAAGCTTCCAGTCCCAGTATTTCGTGAAGTTGCGGCCTATCTCCAATGTGCCTGTACCGGTCTCGGTATATCCGCTTACAGTATCCCTTACAAAAGCATAGGAATAGTTTGCCCGCATCTGGATTCCCTCAAGGGTATCGATAGGATAGGCCTTGCTATCCAGCAGAATCAATACATTATTCTGACCATCCCTTCCTTTAATGAAAGTCATGGAACTCTGGGCTGACAATGACATGCTCGTTGCGAATAAAACAATGATTAGTGTGAAAATCTTAATATTCATAAATTGTAATTTTAGTTAGTTTCCCAATATAGTGTTAAGAAACGGCTGAGACAAGTTTTCCGATGTTATCAACTGTATTGTAAGACATTGATTGACAGTTGATAAATTTGAACAGACATTATCAAAGCAAACAGTCCTGAGAATCAGGTGTTTTGCATTTAGAATTCAGGCTGTTCCCGGTGTAGTGATAAGTTATTGTTTGTGCTTTACGAACGTTCTGGATACAAAATCTGAGAGAGGCCCGTCAAGTCTCATCTTCGAGGCGACCCTCGATTTATGCACGTTTACAGCATTTTCGCTCACCCTTTTTATCGCACATATAGCGCCTGTGGGCAGACCGCAGGCCATGAGCGCTATAAGGAATATGTCGTTCTCCGTAAGATGCGGATAAGTGCTTCTGATGTCTGCAAGGGTTCCGGGATACAGATTATTGCATATATCGTATATTCTGTCCGGAGTGTCTTTTTTCGGGAAGAATTTCTCGATGACGGTTTTTATTTTCTCTGGAAATGCGCTGGTGCTGCCGTAGCGGAAATAGGAATCGTTGAGTTCTCATATCAGGGCGACCATATTCATCATTATCTGTTCGGTCTGCTCATTTTTTACAGTCAGGCTGGCTTTGGCCGCCGCATCGTGTCCGTATGAGCGGATGGATGCCAGAAGAAGCGCACCTTCTGCCCTCAGTTTTTTGTTGCGGGAATAGAGAATGAGGACAGCCATACCAAGTAATGATACTGCGAGCAGAGAAACGAATATTGAGATTTTCTGACGCTCTTCCGCTTTGTCCCGTTCTGAAGCTATTTTCTGGAAGTCAAGTTCTTTTTCCAGGGAATATATGTTCTCATCGTATGCTGCGGCTATGATTCTTTTGTTGATGTCCCTGGATTTGTTGCTGAACTTGTCCGCATCCTTCCATCTCTCCTCTGTCCTGGCTATCTCCGCGCATGCATAGTAGACCATCATGCTGTCTATGGACGAGTTCATTTCCATCTTCTCAACAGCGGTTCTTGCCGAATCCGGCAGGTCCATTCTGCAGTATGCCAATGCAGCATTATAGAATAGCGCATTGAACATGTTCTCTTCTTCACCGTTTTGCGCACCTGTCCTGTATGCCGGCAGGGCTCTCCTTGTTGCGGATATTATCCCTCGGAAGTCTTGCCTTGAGTAATAATAGTGACTGTATAGCTCAAGACACGAGAGGGTTAAGGACCTGTTCCCGGATTGTTCCGCCATTGATATCGCTTTTTCAAGGTGGGGGATGGCCTTATCTGCGGAGTCCAGCATGAGCATCCGTGCAATGGAAGAATGTGTGTACATGATTCTTTCCGGCAGCCCTGCCTCCTCGAAACAGTTCAGGGCTTTCCGGTATCTGGCTATTGCTGCTGAGGCATTGATGAAGCTTCTTTGATAAAGTTCCCCGATTCTGATATTGATCAGTCCGAGCTGCTCGAGGTCTCCGCCGCGCTCCGTTATCGGCTCCGCTTCCTTATATGCAGCCATCGCACCTTCAGCGTCTCCCAGCTCGGAGAGCACCGCTCCCTGCATGGTTAGTGCCCGTGCCAGCCTGTCCTTCGGTCCGCGGCGGCTGTAGTACCTCACTGCCTCGGATATGGCCGTGTCTTTCGCCACCGGCAGCCAGCATTTGTACTCGGCTTCGGTCCTGAGCATGGTGTAGAAGACTTTTTCGCTCCGGTCCATCCTTCTGACCAGGGCGCTGTCGATGCCGCTCAGGATGTCGAGGGCTGCCTGCGGCTGAGTCAGCATCAGCGAGTCGGCTGTAGCCAGCGCGGAACTCACCTGCCCGCTTCGGTCGGAACAGGAAGCAGGGACGAGGACAGCAGCTGCGATTATCGTGCAGAGAGGATGGCGGAGTCTCATTTATCTGTCTGAAAAATTCCGGATGCGGAGTGCTGTGTTGCTTCGCAGGTGGTCTTGGTAGAGCGTGAGTTCCTGCAGGTGGTAGTTGCCTTTGGGAAACATGGGAGCCAGGGAAGGCACCCAGTACTGTTCCGGGTCGAGGCCGTCTACTATCAGCAGGTGGTGGTCAGTATCGATGGTGACGGTGACGGAGTCGTTGAGGATGGCGGGGGTGGAGTCTGTGGTCCAGTTTACAGGATTGATGCAGATGTCGGAGGGGGATAGGACCGCGCAGGCAGCTTCGGGAGAGGCTGCGGAGTTGTAGCATACGATACATCCTGTACCGGCAGAGTCGGAAGCCGGCCGGAGCTGCGGGTATTTCTCCAGTTCTTCTTCCGATATCCTGTAGCCGATGGCGTAGGCGGCTACCATCCTTTCCGATATTTCCGCCGGCATCCGTTTGACTGTTTCTATGACGCCTTTGGCCCCCTGGCTGAACCCGGCGATTATAAACGGCCGGCCGTTATTATAATTCTCCATATAATAGCTGAAAGCCGAGGCTATGTCTTCCATGGCCACGGGGAACAGCCTTTCTACTGCATTTTCGCCTTCTTCCCATACATTGAGGGATATTTGCCTGTAATACGGGCAGTAAAACCCATACCGCCCCTGGGCGAATATCTTTTCGGCAAGATCGGCTGACGGGCGGAATGCTTCGGTATGTTCTTCCCGGGTATAGTCAGAATAGCGGGATGTCCGTCCTTCCGTGTCCGTCCAGTCCCATATACATGTGGGAAGTATGTAGAAAATATCCGCTTCCGGGACTTCCCCGACATTGCCCGCAGCTGTTCCGGAAATGTACCACGCCGCCGTATCGGACCAGTCCGGAGGATCCGGTATAAACATACCGGTCCTGCCGCTGTCAGTGCGGCAGGACGGTATTATGACAAGCGCCAATATGCAGGGTATCGCGAATTTAGTTCTTGCCGAACAGCACGTCATAGCCCTGGATGAACTGGATATCCTTTGGAATACCGGCATTGTTGATTCTGTCCAGATCGGCCTGAAGGGCGGGTGTTATGCCTCCGTTCTTCTCTCTGAACTCGGTGGCGAACTCTACATCGCCGTTACCCTGGGTTGTGATAATCAGGTCTGCCCAGCTGTTTATGGCCTGCTTCGCCTTTGCGAAATCTATGGTGTACAGGCCTTCGGCATTGCGGCTGAAAGCGCCCAGCTGTTCCATGTAGTTGAAACACATCATATTCGCTTTTCCATGAGAGGATGCGGCGCCGAAACGGACAGAACGGAGTATGCCGGCGATATATGTGGTAATGGCATCTTCAACGGTAATATTCGTAATTTCCCCTTTTTCAATCAGGCGGCAGACCATGAAGAGTCCGAGTATGTCGGCCTTGGCTTCTTCCCATGAGGTTTTTTCAGTTCCCATTGCCGCATCTACGCTGCCCTTGCCGTTTATGGTTTCCTTGATACCCAGGCCGTGGGCCACTTCATGGAACGTTACGTTCCAGAAAAACGCATCGAAATTCAGGTTGCCGTGAAATTCGGGGGCAAGGACAAGTTCGCCTATCGGCATGAGTATCTTGTCGAATTTGGCTTTCATGGAGTTGCGCAGCTGAAGCCTTCTTGTACCCTTCATTGCATGCACCCTTTCGTCATTGGGGAGGTTGATGGCAATGGTTTTGCTGCCGGCATTGCAGTCACCGGCATAGTAGACTACATCATATACGTTCAGGTCTGAAGAAGTCCCGGGTACGAATGTCTTGTATTCCGGCTTGCAGGGCAGCTCTTTCTGGAGATCGGGAAGCATTGCCACGAACTTGGCCAGGTCCTTGCTGCGTTCGGTGTCCTTGAGGAGAATGAAGGCCTCGTATGATGTCTTGGTCTCCTGGAATTTGTCATCGTAGCTTTCTATTGGCCCGATAACGAAATCTATCCTGCTGTCCTTCATGTCCATCCATGCAAGGTCGCTGGGAAGATAATTGTCTGTCCTGAATGATTCTATGCGTTTGAGAAGATAATTTTTCAAGCCCGGGTCCTCTGCCATGTCGGCCGCTCTCTGCATCAGCCCGCACATGCTTTCCACTTCCTCCGCATATTCCTGGTGATACCAGACGGTTTTCAGCCTGCCGTCCTCGTCCCTGCGCAGTACAGTGTACCACGAAGACTTGTCGGGATCCTTGAATGCATTGAATTCCTCGTATGTGATGTCTGCAGGGTAATATGTGCATACATCCGGTTTTGCACCGTAGCCGCCGATAAAGGGCCTGTTGTCATCAAGCCTGTCCCATGGCCCGTAATTGATCCGGGCAAACTGTTTTGCATAGGGGTCGGAAATCGTATCCATCAGGCTCTTGTCGCCGAACGTCTGTTTCCAGAAGAGGCCGTCGGCAATCTCCCCTATCTGGAAAAACAGTCCTACTATCTGTTTTTCATTATCGCTGAGCTGTGAAGCCAGTGGCGATGTCAGTTCAAAGGAGGCATATTCTTCAACTTTCTGTTTCATGGGGGATTCTGCTTTTTGCTGGCAGGCTGTCGCGCCCGCGATTACCGTCACTCCGAGCAGTACGGAACAGACGGATTTAACGGAGATTGTTTTCATTTGTCGCGATATTTGTTTGTACTTTCTGCAAAAATAATAAAATTCACATATTTTGCGGGCGGACGGGCCGGCTGTTTTTGCCATTATGGTTGCGGGAGTGCCGGAGACATTGTTTTTATGTACTTTTGCGGAACCGTATTTATGACAGAACCCGAAAAATGACAGAGAAACAGGAGAGGATAACGGGCAATCCGCAATGGGACGGTTTGGGGAAACCGCGGATATACTATGCCATGTTCTCCGTCTTTTGCGGGATATTCCTGTCCGTTGTGGACGGTAATATCTGTAACGTGGCCTTGCCTACGATAGCGGCCCGCCTCGGGGTCTCCCCTGCCGATTCCATCTGGGTTGTAAATGCTTTCCAGCTTGTGATCGTCATGACTTTGCTGCCTTTCTCCAATCTTGGGGAAATATTCAGCTACAAGCGTGTCTATCTGTCGGGTGTAGCCGTTTTTACAGTCGCCTCCCTTTTTTGTTTCCTGTCCGATTCCCTGCCGATGCTCATATTTTCCCGGGCATTCCAGGGATTCGGTGCGTCCATGATGATGAGTGTGAATACTTCTGTTGCCAAACTCATTTTTCCCAGGCGTTATCTGGCAAGGGGGATAGGCATGAATGCCACGGTCGTGGCTTTGGCGGCAGTTTCCGGCCCGTCTATTGCGGCCGCGATACTTTCTGTGGCTTCATGGCACTGGCTGTTTGCAATCAATATTCCCGCCGGGATTGTCACGTTTCTGATGGGATTCAGGTTTCTGCCTGAGAATCCGACCCATGTGGAAGGCCGGCGTTTCCATTTCCGTGATGCCCTGCTCAATGCCGCCGTTTTCGGGCTTCTCATAGGATGCGTCGAGATGTATTCCCACGGCGCCCCGGCCTGTCTTGTGGCAGGCGGGGCTGTAATGCTTGTACTTGCCGCATGGGTTTATATAAGGACGCAGCTGCATCGCAGGTATCCCATGCTGCCTTTGGACTTGCTTAAAATACCTGTTTTTACCATATCGGTATTTACTTCCGTCGTATCCTATGCCGCACAGACCCTGGTGTTGGTAGGCATGCCTTTTTTCCTGTTGCATACTTTCGGAATGAATGCCGTTGAAACCGGAATAGTAATGACTTCATGGCCTTTTGTCGTGATGTTCATAGCCCCTCTTGCCGGTGCCGTAACCGGCAAGGTGCATCCAGGTGCGGTGGGTTCGTCGGGTCTGCTGCTTATGAGTGCCGGCTGTGTACTGCTGTCATTCGTGCCGGAAAACGCCTCTCATTTCGATATTGTCTGGAGGCTTATGCTTTGCGGTGCCGGATTCGGGTTTTTCCAGTCGCCTAATAATTTCCTCCTGCTTAATTCCGCACCCAACCACAGGGCCGGGAGCGCAAGCGGGATGATATCTACCGCCAGGCTTACTGGACAGGCGGCCGGTGCGGCCATAGTGGCGTTTATGTTCAATATATACGGGGACGGTGCTCCTGAAAAGGCCATGCTTATGGCCTCGGCCCTTACTGTATGCGGGGCCGTCCTGTCCCTTTTGCGGCTTGGGCCGGCTGCCGGGCGGCGGCATTAGTGTCCGTCAGGCGGATAATATTTTTAACTTTGTAAAGCCGATGTTATGGGACGTTTGATTTTTTTATTGCGCTTAGGCCTGGCTGCCCTGCCGGGATTCCTGTCCGTCGGGCAGACCGCTCTCGCCCGGCCTCATACCGTCCGGGGAGGCGACATGACTTTCTATGAAATTTACAGGCAGCTGTGGGAAGATGGAGACAGGAGGAATGCGGCGGCCAATGCCGGTATATTTCTTTCTACTGCAGACTCATCCTGCCTGGAGCCCGCCCTTGCCGCCCTTGCCGATACTCTGGCGGAATATTATGAAAAAGAGGAATATGATTTTACCGAGGCCCTGAAATGGGCGGAGTATTCATTCCGGATCTATTCAGGGCTCGGCCGCGGCTACAGGTATCAGTCGGCGAAAGAGGAATACCGCCTGGCGAGGCTGTGGTATCTGAAAGGGGAATACCACAGGACTCTCGGGAGTGTGACCCGCGCAATGAAGGAGTTCGAGAGGAAAGGACTTTCTCCGGAACTGCTGTACTGTTATAATTTATTGGGAGCGGTGCATTATGCGTGCAGGGATTATGACGAGGCGGCCATGTGGTTCAGGAAATTCTCGGACAAAGCCAGGGAACTTAATGACACAAGCATAATGGCGGTGGCTCTGAACAATCTTGCAGCCTACAATAATCAGCTGTCCGATTCGCTTAAGAGCAGGAATCTTGTAGCCGAGTCCATAAGGCTGAGCCGCAAGGCCGGGGACTCTGCGCACCTTTGCCGCTTTTATCTGAATATTGCAGACCTGTTATTCCAGGCTGTATGAGATGTATGATTCCGTCGGGGATTCGGCTGGGGCGGCACGTTCGCTGTCCGCATATTACGCCCTGAATAAAAAGCTGCGCGAGGATGACGCCTACCTGCAGCTTTTCAGGTATCAGAATGAGGTCCTGCAGGCAAAGGAAAATGAGAGAATCGCTGAAAGGAACGGGCTGCACAGGCTTTATATGACATCCGGCATAGCCGTTGCCGTCATACTCCTTACAGTGGTGCACTTTCATGTGAGGAAAAGGAATGAAAGAATAAAGAACAAGGAATATTTGCTGACCATCAGACAGCTGCAAAACGAAAAAGAGGAGCGCGATATTCGTCTCAAGCGTGAGACCCTGGAGATAAAGCGCATGCAGCAGTATCAGATGTCCAGGCTCATAAAGGAGATTGTCGACAAGCTCGGAAAACTGGAACTGCCCGAAGGAAAGGAAAAGATAGGCAAGCTGTGCGATGACCTGATGGCTTTGTCGGAAAACGAACTGTGGAAAGAGGTGTCCAATTACATTCCCGAGTTCGGCAGCGGTTTTATGGACAGGCTGTGCAAGGATTTCCCGGACCTTACGGTAAACGAGCGGAGGCTTTGCGCCCTGCTTAACCATAACCTTTCCACCAAGGAAATTTCCGAAATCACCAGGCAAAGTACTCACAGTATAAATATTGCCCGAGGCCGCCTGAGGAACAAACTGAAACTTACAGGCAGTTCCATGACCCTGCAGGAATTTCTGTCCAAATACAATGCGGGATGACCCTTGCCGGGTGTGCCTGTATACTTTTATATAACCCGCCCCCGTTTCGTGTATATCTGTTGTATAAATGCCGGAGAGGTATTTTTCAATGTCCTGCGGTAGTTTTGTATGGAAAAATTACATTACTATTATGAGACGCTATTTTTACAATTTCGGTTTTATTTTCCTGGCGCTCGCATTGTCATGCGCCTGCACCAAATCCTCGCCGGACACCCCCGATACTCCGGATGATCCCTCGGACGAGACGGTAGAGGTTACCGATGTCACTCTCGACAGGAATTCATACGAGATGTTCGTAGGGGAAACATTTACGCTTGAGGCTACCGTACTGCCGGAAGACGCCGATGACAAGACGGTTACATGGTCGTCTTCGGATGAAGGCATACTTACGGTGGAGGACGGCCTGGTTACTGCAGTTGCGGCAGGCACTGCAACCGTAACGGCGCAGGCGGGAGAGGCAAGCGATGTCTGCGAGGTTGTAGTAAAGGAGAAGTCAATGGTTTTCGTGCCTGACGTGGCCGCATCCGGCTATCAGTCGGTTGCGTTCTCCGATTCACAGGGGAACGATCTTCTTGACGGGGCAATGGTATGGCTGCGCTCTGAAGACTATACCCTTACGCCCGACCCGAACTATCTTGGCAACATAGGCCAGACAGGCCGGGAACTGCAGATTAACCTCAATGTGACTCCCGGCTCCTGGAAGACCATTCCGGAAGGTACTTATGATATAGTCGACCTTTACGATTACGATCTTGACAATAAGGTCCCCTTTACCGCATTTTCCTATTACATAAATGATATATACGAACTCGGCTGCTTCTATGCCGACTATGACACGGGCGAATATTTCAAGCCTGTCGATGGCAGTATCGAGGTGAAGCGCTCCGGTGGCGCCTATGTCCTCAATGTGGTCATGTATGACGAAAACGGAAAGGAATTCGCGTGTGACTGGGAAGGCGAACTGCTGTTTGACCTGAACCCTTTCTATAAATATTTTTAACGGTAATCCGCTATATGGAAAAGGGACTTGTTTGTATTCTCTGTTCCGCAATCCTGCCGTTGTTTTTCTCCTGCTCCGTCAAGGATGACGGGCAGGAGATTGCAGCTGCCCCTGAAATTTCATTTGCCGTTCCAGGTATGGATGTCGGTATGGAAGGGGGGATGTTCGAGGTAGGGTATAATATCGAGAACGGTACGGACGGCGGAATACTGTCGCCTTCGGCTGAGGGGACGGACTGGATAGGGGATATGAGGGCCTCCGACGGCATATTGTCATTCAATGTCGGGGCGAACGGGAGCGGGGAGTCCAGGACGGCTGTCCTTACGCTCGTATACTCATGGGATGGAGGTGCCGATACGGCATCCGTAGAAATTCGTCAGGAAGCCGGCAATCTAAAGGTCATGGACTACATGTACTGCTCGTATGACGGTCTTGCAGGGCCCGGCGTCACTCAGTGGACAGTAAAGCTCTCCGACAGTCCGGACTTTACGGAATATTACAGGATATCCTTTATGATACCGATGGCTGACGGTGAGCTGGACTATTCCGACCTGCGCTTGCCGGAAGGCTCCTACTCTACTCCGAGAACGCTTGTGCAAAGCGGGACAGCTTATGTAACCGAGGGGGGAGAGTCATCCGTTAGTTTCGCGGAGGCAGAGGTGGCTGTTGCGCATACGGAAGCCGGGTATCGGCTGACATGCGGTTTTCTTACTGTAACGAAAGAGGAAATATCGGTAGTCTATGAGGGAAGCTGCGATGTGGAGGACAATTCCTCGGCTTCGACCATCGGCTCCGACGTGGATACCGAGCTGGATGCCCATGTGGCTGTGGCCTATTATTGGGGGGACATGAATAATGCAGGTACATCCAACTGGTATGTGCTGATAGATCCCGAGTCGGGAACGGGAGAAGGGCTCCAGCTCGATTTTTATATAGATGGTTCAAAGACATTCGAGGACGGCTTTCCTGTGGGTACTTTCAGGCCGTCATCTTCTTATGGGGCCGGAACTTTTCTTTACGGATTCGTGCTCGGGGGATATTTACAGGGGACCTGGTATCTGCTTTTCAATGACAGCGGCCTTGTCGGATATGCTCCGATGTCCGACGGCGTGATCACGATAGACAGGGACGGTGAGGAATATTCCATATCCATAGACTGTACCGATGACTGCCACAGCGATCCGAAATCATTGAAAATAAAATGGAGCGGAACGCTGGAACTTGTTGACAAGACTTGATATACGGAATTATTCCATCCTGTTGCGCTTGAAATGCGGCGCGGCGTAGAATACGAAGCCGATAAGGGAAATGACACTCAGGAATGCTCCGGCAAGGTATGCATATGAAAAGGACGACCTTTCCCCGATCATTCCGCCCAGAACAAGTCCTATGCCTATTCCTATGTCCCAGGAAGTGAGATATGTGGATGTGGCCGTGCCTCTCTGGTCGTGTCTTCCCAGATTTACGAACATGGTGTTGAACGCTGGAAACATCGTGCCGAATCCCGCCCCGAGGATAAGGGCTGTGGAGTAAAGCATAATCTCGGCTGTACGTATGGATATGCCCGCCGCTTTTTCGCACAGGAACAGGCTGAGGAAGCAGAGTATTACCGGATAGAAGGCTATGTGTATGACATCCGTGATGTGTCCGTGATCTACCTGCCTTCCTGAGAAAAGTCTCGATATGGCCAGACCTATTGCCATGAATGTGAAGAATATCCCTGTCCCTCCGGTTATGCCGATACTTTGGGCGTACATCGCAACGTATGTGGTGGTCATTCCATAGGGAATGGACAGGAGCATAAGGTCGATTCCCAGGGGAATCCCCTTGAGGAGAATGAACCTGTCCAGGGAGACGGCCGTACGCGGTGCCGGTTCTTTCTTTACCGTCCGGACGCAGGCTGCGAATACCAGCCCGGCCAGGCAGCATCCCATTGCAGTCATGAAAATTACATTGAAAGACGTATGATCGTGCATGAACAGTCCGGTCATCGGGCCGAGCGACATCGCTATGTTGTTGGCCAGTCCGTAGTAGCCTACGGCTTCCCCTCTTCTTGAGGATGGGGTTATGTCTATGACAATCGTATTGCCTGCTACGGTGACCGTTCCGAAAGACAATCCGTGTACGATTCGCAATACGATGAACATCAGGATAGTGCCGGTGATGACATATCCTCCGAAAATCAGTGTGAATATACAGAACGACAGAAGGTACAGCGGTTTTCGCGCGAATGTGTCCAGAAGATAGCCCGAAAACGGGCGGATGGCTAAGGCGGCTACTGTGTAGCAGGCCAGCATTGCCCCTACGGCCCCTTTGCTGACCCCGAATTCCTCAACGAGGAAGAACGGGAATACCGGCATAAGCAGATAGAACCCGAAATATAGCAGGAAGTTGGCTGCAAGGATGAAGCAGTAGCTGCGGGATAATAGCCTGTCCCGCTGTCGTATTTGATGTGTATTCATTTAAAGCCTCCGTTTGCCGGACGATACTGTACAGAATATAATGTATATGGCAAGGCATGCTAATATTGCCAGCGATGACGCTGCGGATATGGCTTCCCCTGTCCTGAAGGATTCCGGTGCGTATATGAATTCAATATTGTGGTCCCCTTCCTCGATTTCCAGAGCGCGCAGGACGTAGTCTGCGCGCAGTATCTTACTCTCTTTACCGTCTACAAACGCTTTCCACCCGGCCGGATAATATATTTCGCTGAATACCGCAAGTCCGCCCGAGGGTGAAGAACAGCTGTAGGCCATTCTGTTTGGACTGTATTCCGTAAGGCTGATCTCCCCTCCGCCGGGATATTCAGTGACCGTGCCCGGCTCTGTGTCCGGATTGTAGATGACGGCTTCTCTGGCTGGATCTATCTTGCCGAGCAAAGCCATCTCCCCGTCGGCATCGGCTGCGGTGACAGATTTGCCTACGAACCAGGCATTCCCTAATCGTCTGTCGTATTCCAGCGGGTATTGGTTGCCGTCCGTTATCAGGTATTTGGTGTTCAGCATTGCTATGACAGGATAATAGCCTGTCCCTTTCCCGCTGTTGAGGTCGGAAACCAGACGGTATATTTCGGGGGAGATGTGGAAGTCTATCAGATCCTGGTACCTTTGCAGCTTTGCAGGGCTGTAGCCCCCTATTGTCTTGTGGTGGTAGCTTACTATGGCGTCGTTGAATATATTGTTCCCCAGACTGAGGTCGAGTACCCTGTAGTGCGGGTCCGGGTCGCCGAGAATATAGCTGTCAACCGGTCTCGGAGAGAACTGGGAGTCGAAATTCCTTACTGTCACGAAATGGCTGCCGTTGAGGTATCTTTTGTCCACGCTCCACAGGTCCGCAACGAGCAATACGCCTATTGCCGCTATGCCGGCGTATCTTTTCCAGCCTTCGTCGGTACGCCCTTTCAACCTCCTGCTGATGGCGCAGGCCAGTATGAGGGCAGTAAGGAGGATAAAGACAAGGGAACGGAAAGCGTCGGCCCTCAGCATGCTCCTGCGGTCCGCCCTGATTCTCTCTATGAGCGGCGAGCCTTCCCCGAAGACCGAAGCGTCGGAAGCCGATGAGAAACTGCCGGCGAGTGACGGGAAAAGCGAGAAGACAAGGCAGATGCCTCCGGTAATGGACAGGGCCGTTATCAGGCCGTTCCATGTTTTTTTCCTGTCCGGCGCGCTGTTGCCGAAGAGCACTTCATTGACTCCGAGTATGCCCAGGACAGGTACGGTTATCTGAAGGATGACAAGAATCATCGATACTGTCCTGAATTTGTTGTAAAGGGGCGCATATTTGAAGAACAGTTCCGAGAACCACATGAGGTGGGAACCCCAGGCCAGTAGCAGGGCCAGCAGGGAGACACCTGCTATCCACCATTTGTACCGTCCTTTAATTACGCACATGCCGAATACGAAAAGGAACAGTGATACGGCCCCCAGGTACATCGGCCCTGCCGTGAACGGCTGGGGGCCCCAATATACAGGCATTGCCTTGCGCAGGCTTTCCGCGTTCTGGTAGTATGCCTGCAAAAGCTTGAATGTTTCGGAGTTGCGTGGTATCTCACCATAGCTCGACCCTCCGTTGAAATTAGGTATGAGCAGGTTCGGTGTTTCCGTTATGCCGTATGACCAGGCAGTTGCATAATCCAGCTTGAGTCCGTCCCCGGTCTGGTTTTCCTTGTCGTGGGTAAGTTCCGAACCTCCCCTCATGGTGTATTCCGCGTATTCGTATGTAGGGATGAGCTTGTTCGCGTTGGTCGCGAGCCCGGCTATTCCCGCCACTAATATGAGGGACGAGGTCTTCAGCCATTTGGGCAGTGTTTTGGACTTTATTGCACCGCACAGTTCGGCGATAACATAACCTGCTACGATAAAGGCGAGATAGTAGGTGATCTGGGGATGGTTTGCCTTTATCTGGAAACTCAGGGCGAGGGCGAAGAGCAGAGCCCCGAGTACGGGTCTTTTCCGGTATGCGTAAACCAGGGCTGCAAGCACCCACGGCATGAATGCGATAGCGACCATCTTGGTATTGTGCCCTACCTGGATTATCTGCATGTTGTATGAGCAGAACGTTATGGCTATTGCTCCGGCGGCTGACAGGTACGGGTTTATCCCGAATGCCAGGAACAGGAGGAATCCGCCTATCATTGATATTATGAAATAGCTCGGCGGCCTTTCCCCCCAGAAAAGCAGGTCATACAGCCAGGAGGTGAAATCCCCTTTATAGTCTACCGATATCTGTGTCGCCGGCATTCCGCCGAACATCGAGCCTGTCCACAGGGCAGGGTCTTCGGGGTGTGCTTCGTTGTGAGTGAGTATCTCATGGGACATGCCTTTCCACGAGGAGATGTCCGACTGGTTTACTATCCTGCCCTGCAGTACATACGGGGCATAGATGTATGCAAACGCTGCGAATCCTGCAATTATCAGTACGTGGGGCAGGTATTTCTTTATGGCCGCTGATATCCTGTGGTTCATTATTGTCCTGTTTTAGAGATGGGCAAAGATAGCAAGCTTCTTTTATTGTCCTGATAAAATGCCGGCGAATTTTCCGGCGAGCTTCCTGCGGGAGTATCTTGAAACGGCATCCCTGTCCGGTTCCGGATAGTCCGGCATGCGGCCTTCCGGCATTTCCGCCAGAATTTCCCTTATGAGCATGTCACAGTCCGAAACGTCTTTTTTGCGGCTTTCGAGGTAGTGCCTGTAAAGAGTTGCGATATACAGTTTCATGCCGGCCGTTTCTTCCCAGTCGAATAGCATTCCGGCCCCGGTTTCTCTCAGGGATTCTTCCAGTACGCTGTTGTGCGGCCCGAATGCGATTATGGGCCTGCCTGCAGCCAGGTATTCGAAGTATTTGCCTGTCAGGATGCCGTCGGCTTCAGGTTCCTGCCTTAACGGCAGAAGCAGTACGCGCGCTTGCCGTTGCAGCGAGTTTGCCTGATGGTGCGGTATATAGCCGTGATTGACGAGCCGGCTCCCTATTCCAGCCGATACGATGGCCTCTGTTATTTCCCTGTCTGTTTTCCCGGCAATCTCTATACGCAGGTCCGTACCGAATGACGGCAGTGAATCGCTTATTTCCCCGAGCACCTTCCAGAATCCGGCAGGGTTTCCTTCGGATGAAAACAGTCCCGTATGTACTAATGTGAAACTTTCGCTTGCCGGGATGTCTCCGTTTCTGAAATCATCTTCATCATAACCGTTTTCGACGGTTATCACAGGTGTGTCCGCATTGCATTCGCCGAGGGTTTCCATGAACTCGGCCGTCATTTTCGCAGTTACGGTCACTACGGCGTCCGCCTCCTTAAGGACTTCCCGTTCAAGATCCCCGTATCTGCGGGCGTTCCTTTTTGTAAGCGGCAGATGCTTGAAATAGAATATTTTTGTCCACGGATCGCGGAAATCTGCTATCCACCTTATCCCTGTGGCCCTGTGCAGTTTCATGGCTATCATGTGCATGGAGTGCGGGGGGCCTGTGCTGACAACGGCATCTACCCTGTTTTCTGCAAGATACCGTCTGAGAAACCGTACGGAAGGCCTTACCCACCATACCCTCGGATCGGGGACGAATATGTTGGCCCGTATCCACAACGAAAGGCGCATGGCTACGGATTTTTTACCGGAAGAGCCTATGGGATTGACATTTCCCCCTTCGGAACCTCCGCGCTTCCTGCCGGTGATGATACGGAAAAGGGAATAAGGCTCCACAATAGGTCTCCTTATGACTTCAATGCCTTCCGGAATATCCTTGCACAGGGTTTCGTCCCTCAGTTGCATGTCGGGGTTGGCCGGTGTGTATATTATTGGCTGCCATCCGTTTTCCGGAAGGTATTTGGACATTTTCAGCCATCTTTGCACACCGGAGCCGGAGGTCGGAGGCCAATAATATGTGATAATGAGAACTTTTTTCATTATGCGAACCTCGGATACAAAATTATTATATTTCAATCAATCGGCAAATTTGGATTAAATTTGCGCTATGGGGAAAAACGAAGGGACACCTTTGATGGTGCAGTATTTCAAATTCAAGGCTTTGCATCCCGAGGCCCTGTTGCTGATGCGTGTCGGGGATTTTTACGAGACGTACGGGGAGGATGCTGTTACGGTGAGCAGGATTCTCGGCATAGTACTTACCAGGAAAGCAAACGGAGATGCCGGGGATATAGAACTGGCCGGTTTCCCCCATCATGCGGTGGACGTGCATCTGCCCAAACTTGTCAGGGCCGGATACAAGGTGGCCGTATGTGACCAGCTGGAAGATCCCAAATTTGCCAAGAAACTGGTCAAGCGTGGGGTTACGGAGCTGGTTACGCCGGGGGTGGCCTATAGCGACCGGATTCTTTCGCGCAATGAGAACAATTATCTGGCCTCCGTCTATTTTTATAAGGACAGGGCGGGCATAGCCTTTCTTGACATATCTACCGGCATTTTCAGGATTGCCGAAGGTGACCTGGATTATATGGACCTGCTGCTTTCGGATTTCAGTCCCAAGGAGCTGCTGGTCCAGAAAGGCTTTGAAAAGGGTGTAAGGGAAAGGTTCCTTGCACCGGCTTCCAAAGTCTATATTTCCACTATGGACGAATGGGCTTTCGTGTTTGAATCCGGGTACAGGAAACTGCTGAAACATTTCGGGGTGGATACCCTAAAGGGTTTCGGGGTAGAGTCGTGCAGGCTCGGCCTGACCGCGGCCGGGGCTGCGCTGTTCTATCTTGAGGCCAATAATCTGGAATCATCGGAATACTGTCCTGAAAGGGGCCTGGCGCAGATATGCTCGATATCCAGAATCGATGCCGACAAGTTTGTCTGGCTTGACAAGTTTACGATAAGGAACCTTGAACTGCTTTCTCCTGTTGTGCCTGAGGGTACTGCGTTGATAGATATTATCGACAGGACTTCGTCCCCTATGGGGGGGAGGATGCTCCGTTCATGGCTGTGCATGCCTTCCCGCAGTCTCGCCGAGATCAGGTCCCGCCATGATGCAGTAGAAGTATTTGTGGGGGATAAAGACTTGAGGGACGAACTTGTGTCCCATATTTCCGACATGGGTGACCTCGAGAGGATAGTTTCCAGGGCCGCATCCGGCAGGGTGAGCCCGAGGGAGGTGGCCCAGCTTCGCAAAGGTATAATGCAGTTCGGCCCCGTACGGAAACTGCTTGAATCCAAAGACAGGGGAGGGGTGTTGGGCAAAATGGCCTCCGGTCTGAGTGACTGCTCCGCCCTGATGGAAGTGCTGGACAGCAGGCTGGCTGCCGAACCGGCGGCCCAGATCGGGAAAGGGGAGGTGATAGCGGCCGGTGTGGACAGCGAACTGGACAGCCTGCGCAATATTGTAAGCCATGGCAGGGAGATTCTTCAGGAAATCCAGCGCAGGGAGATGGAACGTACCGGGATAAGTTCGCTTAAAGTGAGCTATAACAATGTGTTCGGATATTATCTTGAAGTAAGGAATACGCATAGGGAGAAGGTTCCCCCCGAATGGATACGCAAACAGACCCTCGTTTCGGCGGAGAGGTATATTACCCCTGAACTGAAGGAGTATGAGGAAAAGATACTCGGGGCCGAAGAGAAAATTGCCGCCATAGAAAGCCGCATTTTCGGGGAAATCATTCTGGCTGTGCAGAAAGCCATTCCTGAGATTCAGGCCAATGCGTCCGTTATCGCACGTACGGATTGCCTGCTGTCTTTCGCCTTGTCGGCTGTCGGATACGGTTATTGCCGCCCGCAGATGGAAGAGGGCAACCTGCTTGTCATAAAGGAAGGACGGCATCCCGTTATCGAGCGTATGATGCCCATGGGGGAAGAGTATGTTGCGAATGACCTGTATCTTGATGACGCTGTCCAGCAGATAATCATACTTACCGGCCCCAACATGTCGGGCAAGTCGGCGCTGCTGAGGCAGACGGCCCTGATTGTCCTTATGGCCCAGTGCGGATCGTTCGTGCCTGCCAAATCGGCCCGCATAGGCTGTTGCGACAAGATATTTACAAGGGTGGGCGCTTCTGACAATATTTCCCGCGGGGAGTCGACGTTTATGGTGGAAATGCTTGAGACGGCATCCATACTCAACAACATGACATCCGGCTCCCTTATTCTTCTGGACGAGATAGGCCGGGGGACGAGCACTTTTGACGGGATGTCCATAGCCAGGGCGATAGTGGAATATATCCATGGCCGCAGCGGCGGGGCAAGGACCCTGTTCGCAACGCATTACCATGAACTGAACGAGATAGAGAAATATTGCCAGAGGGTAAAAAATTTTCATATATCGGTCAAGGAGGTTGACGGGAAAATCCTATTTTTGAGAAAGCTTTGCAGAGGAGGGGTTGCGCATAGCTTCGGTATACATGTGGCAAGGCTGGCGGGAATGCCTTCTGAGGTGGTGGAGTCTGCCGAGAAGATTCTCAGGAAGCTGGAAGAAAGCGGAAACTCCCGTTCCCAGAATCGCAGGAAGGCTGCGGAAGCTCCCGGCGAAGGGGTCCAGCTGTCCATTTTCGGCCTTGACGATCCTACTCTGGAGGATATAAGGGATACTTTGAAGAGGACGGATCTGAATACCATGACACCGATGGACGCATTCGACCTTTTGAGGGATTTGAAAAGGAAAGTGGGGATAAACAACAGATAGATGAAGGGCGGCTTTTTTAATGAGGTCAGGATAGTATTCAGGCTTATGGCTGAAAGCATCGTTTTTGCGTTCTCGGCCATAAGGACGGACAGGTTCAGGACAGTGCTTTCCCTGTTCGGGGTGGCGATAGGCATTTTTTCGGTCGTAACAGTGTTCTGTGCAGTCGATGCGCTTAGAAAGAATATATCCGAAGGCCTGAAGACATTCGGGAGCGATGTCGTTATCATCCAGCAGTTCCCGTTTACAGTGGATGAGGGGGAGGAATACAGGTGGTGGGAATACCTGCAAAGGCCTCCGGTTACGGAAGACGAGTATTCCTATATACGCTCCAATTCTGAAACGGCGCAGACCATTGTCTTTTCCGATTATTTCTACGGGTATCTCTCGCGCGGGCGCAATTCCTTTTCAGATGCGGTTGTTATTATGAGCACCGAGGGGCTGGAGAAAATAATAAATATCGGGATTGCGGAAGGGCGTCTTTTCACTTC
The DNA here is from genome assembly GCA_018715745.1 of Candidatus Coprenecus stercoripullorum. Classification (GTDB taxonomy): domain Bacteria; phylum Bacteroidota; class Bacteroidia; order Bacteroidales; family UBA932; genus Coprenecus; species Coprenecus stercoripullorum. The sequence continues at coordinate 31,896 of DVLA01000020.1, read as the reverse complement.
GGGGGAATCAAGGGGAGCTTCAGGCCTTGCCGTTATAGGGCATAATGTGGCCCAGGAGCTTTTTCCTGCCGATGATCCTGTCGGGAAGCGTATAAAGGTAAATGGGGCCAATGTCACCGTTATAGGTGTGGCTGACCCGCAGGGTGAAAGCATGGTGTCCATGATGGATATGGATAATGCCGTGATAGTACCGGTAAGGTTCGGGAAGAATCTTGGCGTATTTTCCTCGAATGCCCAGATATGGGCGGTTGCAAGGGACAATGTCTCCCAGGACGGGATGATTGCCGAGCTGCGCCTGCTTATGAGGTCTTTCAGGAGGCTGACACCGGTGGAAAAGGACGATTTCGCTATCGACAGGATGTCCTTCCTTATGGATGTGATGGATTCGGTGATGGGGACGATAAATATAGCCGGCCTTATAATAGGGGGGTTCTCATTGCTTATAGGCGGCTTCGGCATTGCCAATATAATGTTTGTCTCCGTAAAGGAGAGGACTCCGCAGATAGGAATCCAAAAGGCGTTGGGGGCAAAGAGATATGTCATCCTTACTCAGTTCCTGGCGGAATCTGCCGTACTTTCGCTGGCCGGCGGCGTCGTGGGGCTGGTCCTGGTATCTGTGGCCACACTGTTTCTCCGCGACATTGAAGGTTTTGACTTTACCCTGTCCATGGGTAATGTGATGAAGGGGCTGGCGGTGGCTGTGGCAGTAGGTATTCTTTCCGGGCTGGTACCGTCATACTCGGCTGCGAGGATGAGCCCTGTCAAGGCTATAAATTCATGACATGGCCGGGGCATAATAAAAAGAAGGCAGCCGTACATACAGCTGCCTTCCTGATTGTGGCTGCCGGAAAGGCCTATTCGGCGTAGGCGAATGAGAACCCGTCGGTCTTGTCCCAGTCCCCTCTTGTAAAGTCGGGAAACTCGACAGGCATGCTGCCGTGATACATGGATGTTGAACCGAGTTCCCCTACGCATGACCATTCGGCTGCGTCATATACGTCCATATCAAGGGGCAGTCCGTTGCGCAGGCAATATACGAGCCTGTAGTCCATGACAAAGTCCATTCCTCCGTGACCCCCGACTTTTCTGGCTATTTCGCCGACTTCCTTGTGGATGGGGTGCATGTACTTCTGCATGAGTGCATCCCTTGCATCGGCAGGAATGAATCCGTGGGCATTGAGGTCTTCATGGTCCGGAACCTCTTCTTCGCCGATATTCTCAGGCATGAAAGTGAAACCTTCAATGGGGTATTTGTTTGCGAAGCCTTCCGTGCCGGTGAGCTGGTAGAGCCTGTTGTAAGGACGCGGAGTCATTACGTTATGCTGGATTTCGATCATTTTTCCCTGGTGGGTGCGTATGAGAGTTATCGTATGGTCTCCGTTTGCGCATTCGTCCATGTCCATCCTTTCCTGTACGAGTTTTTTGCCATTGACCGATTTGGTGTCCATTGCTACCAGATAGTCCAGCTTGTCCCCTCTGTGGATGTCGAGAGCCTGGCATACTGGCCCGAACCCGTGTGTGGCATAGACGTCACCGCGGTGCTTCTGGTTGAAATCCAGTCTCCAGTTGCCCTGATATTCATCCCAGAACGGTTCAAGATTATGGATGTATGCGCCTTCAGCATGGATTATCTCCCCGAACAGGCCCTGCTGTGCCATGTTCAGGGCTGTCATTTCGAAGAAGTCATATACGCAGTTCTCCAGAATGGTACAGTGCCTGCGTGTCTTTTCGGAGGTGTTTACGAGCGCCCAGCATTCGGCGAGAGAGGTGGCAGCAGGGACTTCTATGGCAACGTGCTTCCCGTGTTCCATTGCGAATACGGCCATTTCCACGTGCAGCTGCCAGGGTGTCACGATATATACCAGGTCGATGTCATCGCGCATGCACAGTTCTTTCCACCCGTCTTCCCCGCTATAGGATGCAGCTTCGGGCAGGTTGCGCGAAGTCAGTATTTTCTGGGCTTCTTCAACCCTTTCAGGGTACAAATCGCACAGGGCGTTGATCCGGGTCCCCTCAATATAGGTAAATCTTTCCACGGCGCCGGGGCCTCTCATGCCGAGCCCTATGAAGCCTACCCTTACGGTATCAATCGGTTCGGTCCTGAACCCGATCATGGATTCCTGCCCTTCCGAACGGGGCGGGACGGAAAACACTATCCTGCCGTCGTTTATTTCATACGGCAGCGATGTGTCGCAATACTGTATGTTCTCGCAGCATCCTGCAAGAATGCCGCATATCGCGGCTAAGGAAATCAATGCGTATTTCATAAATGTTTGAATTTATTTGTGAGTTCGATGAATTGCTCCACTGACAACTGCTCGGGCCGCATTTCGGATAATGGCGTATCTTCTAAAGTATATTCGCCCGCAAGCTGTTTCGTGGAATTGCGTATGGTTTTACGGCGCTGGTTGAAAGCGGTTTTGATGACCCTTTTGAAAAGCGCCCCGTCACAGTCGAGGGATTTGCGCCCGTTCCTCCTTATGCGGATTACCGCCGACCGTACTTTGGGTGGAGGGGTGAATGCCGACGGTTCAACTGTAAAAAGGTATTCTATGTCATACCAGGCCTGGAGAAGTACTGACAGTATCCCGTATGCTTTGCAGCCGGGCGGGGAGGCAAGCCTTTCGGCGACTTCTTTCTGTACCATGCCTACTGCAAACGGGATTCTGTCCCTGTAATCGATAATTCTGAAAAATATCTGTGACGATATGTTGTAAGGGAAGTTCCCTATTATGCAGAATTGCATGCCGGGGAATATGCTGTCCGGGTCGAGTTTCAGGAAGTCCGCCCGGATTACGGGCAGTTCCGGGTACATGGTATGCAGGAACTCAATCGATTCGGAATCTATCTCTACGGCTTTCAGTGTTATGTTCCGTTCTTCAAGGAGGTATTTCGTCAGGGCCCCTGTCCCTGGCCCGACTTCCAGGACATTGGACTTTCCCCCGTATGCAACCGGACTGTCCGGTGAAACGGCATCCATCAGGGACTGCACTATGGCTCGCGCCTTTTCCCCGTCGTGAAGGAAGTGCTGCCCCAATGCCTTTTTCGCCCTAACGTACATATCGGAACAAAGATAGATAAAATTTAATTTCGGTTATAAACAAAGTGCCGCAACCGGCAGTTGCAGCACTTCTATGGTCTTATCGGGCTTGTGTTGCCCGCCGTCCTTGTCAATAATAGAGGAATCTCGTGAGAGGACCTGTAAAGGTCAGCATGTATACTTTCCCGTCCTCACCGGTAACGCTGGCATTCAGGCTGACTTCCCTGCCCTCTGAGTCGAGGTGCGTAATGGTGAGTTCTCCGCCCGTAATAGCTACGCGTGGATCATATCCGAACTGGCCTGAGGTATGACTCCCTGTATATACTCCGTAGAAGGAATATTCCGAGAAAGTATAATATTCATAGGAACCGGCGGCGTAGTAATAGGTCCCTTCGGGAAGGGTTTTGATAATGTCTCTTACACTCCCGTTTATGGTTACCTGTTCTTTTTCCGGTATGGGCCCGTAAATGTCGAAATTGATGCCTTCCGAATCCTTGACCCACAGGCCCAGGTCAGACACCCAGGTATAGTAGTTCGGGTTCGGCGAAATTCCAGCTTCGGAATAATATTCTCCCGTAAGGTTCTTGGCTTCTATTATGACATCCGCGTCGTTGCCTCCCTGGGAGACGGTCAGGCTGTCGACATATATTCTGCTGCCGTCGGATTCGGTATACTGTATTGCAAACTTTACCGAGCGGGGGCGTACCATGTTCTTCTGGATGTTGAAAGAGAAAGACGTATCGGATACGACATAGAAGTTTGACACCCAGTGGCCTTCGGGAAGGCTTGTGGAAAATTCCCCTTCAGGGCGGTTTTCAAATTTGTAGCGTACGATAATCTGTCCCCCTTCCAAAGGTATGTCTTCAATTGATTCGTCCAGTATGGTAAATTCCGGCGTCTGTGTAGAACCTCCGTCCGGATCGGGACCCGGTTCCGGTTTCTCGCCTTCGCATGAGACAGCCGCAAGTTACTAGTAATTTTCTTACCGTTAAAATAATCCTGTATTTTTTAGTTGTACCTGTATCAGAAAATATCTGTCAGCAGATATCCGAAACTCGAAAATTCCAGTGACCTGTCGAACTGGTGGCGTACAGGCTCCGGAATTATAACTGTCACATTCTCGTCCGTCCTGATTCTGACCATTCTGTCTATATCGGTAAGGGCCTTTTTCTTGCTTATGATCTGCGGCTTGAGGACCAGTGTGTCACCCTTTATCGAATAAAAATCCATGTTGCCGCCATTCCCGAAGTCGGCAAGCGAAGCAGGGCGCCTGCGTAGTTCCTCCGTAGAGACGAAGATTTCCGTTGCCGCTCTGTATCTGTCGCTCTGCGAGAGCCTTATTTTGGGATAGAATATGATTTCCGGTTCTTTTCCTTCCTTAAAGAACATTATATTGAATTCGTTCCGGTCAGCATCTATCACGGCTTTCTCGGATTTCCATTGCCCGCTGCCGGCAAGTTCTATGTACAGGGTGTCTCTTCTCGGCAGACTTTCGCTTTTGCCTACGGCAATGCTGTCCCGGAATACGGGCTGCCTTACGGAAGATATTGTGACTATTGCCGCGAGCCCGATTACGGAAAGCAGCCACATGGCGAATATTATCAGTCCGGGTTTCCATTTGGGAGACCGCAGGCCGAACAGCATCATGACACCTCCGTAGGTCATGCCTATGAAGATGAGGGATACGGAAAGGCCGAGGAAGACTTCTGCAAGTATTGCCGTCCCTCTTGATATGCATCCGAAAGCGGAAATCCAGCCGGCCAGCCCGGCAGGGATGGCGATGCTCCATATCGAGATTCCGAACAGCAGGAGTATTGTTGCCGTAATGCCTGAAACACCTATGCAGAACAGTATCAGCCCTATCAGGAATGTGAATATCCTGCCGGCGGTTTTCCCGAAGCCGTCCTGCCGGCCGGAGTCGTGCCGTCCGTTTTCTATACTTTCCTCTATTCCCCTGATAGACTGTTTCCGCCCGTACATTTCACATTTCTGGGCGGAGGTCCTTGCAGCGGGCATGATAATACAGAGTACGGGATACAGGAGCAGCAGTATCCATAACGCCTCCCAGTCACTGAAAAGGCAGGCTATGCCTGTGACTGCGAAAACCAGGCGGAATATTATGGGATCAATGTTGAAGTAATTTCCCAGTCCGGAGCATACTCCCGCTATGATTCTGTTTCCGGTATCCCTGTACAGCCTTCTCCGTATCTTCTTTCCGTTTTCCTGCGACGGATCACCTCCGTCTATGTCATCCGCCTTTCCCAGTGTGAATATTATCTCGTCTATTGCACTCTCGGTTACGGTTTTGTCTTTGAATCCCCTTTCCGTGAGAATCTCGGCTATCCTTTCCTCTATGCCGGACACTATGTCCTTTCCGCCGGCCTTCCCTTCATAATGTGCGGAAAGCTCACCGAGGTATTCCTCAAGTTTGGTATATGCTGCGGCATCGAGGCTGAATGCCATCTTTCCTATGCTGGCCTTAATTTTTTTGTCCATGGTATGCTACTGTCTTAAATATTTGATTGTGTCTACTATTTCATTCCAGGCTGCGTCCATTTCCCTCAGGGCTTCCCTCCCTTTTTCCGTAATGGCATAATATTTTCTCGGAGGGCCTTGCGGCGATTCCTCCCATCTGTAACTGAGCAGCCCCTGGTTTTTCTGGCGGATGAGCAGGGGGTATATTGTCCCTTCTACGACAATCATGTGCGCCTTCTTGAGCTCTTCTATCAAAGATGAGGCGTATGAATCCTTTTTGTCGAGGATGCTCAGGATGCAGTATTCGATTACCCCTTTTCGCATCTGGGCCTTTACGTTTTCTATACTGTTGCTGTAGATTTCCATGGCCGTATCTATTTGGGATTAGAAAACCGTCTCAGGTTGGCGATTGTCAGGGGAAGCCCCCGCATCATGCACTTGTCGGTGGCTGTCCTTGCAACCGGCATTGCTATCCACAGTATGACATATATCCAGAATCCTGACGACCCGCAAAGCAGCAGGAAGACCGCAAGGACCCGTACAAGCAGCGTGTCTATGTCAAAATATGCTGCAAGTCCGGAGCAGACCCCGCCTATTATGCGTGAGTCCGGGTCCCTGAAAAGCCGTTTCCCTGCCCATGGCTCCCGTTTCTCGCCCCTGTCATGTACTGTGTACCCTTCGTCCGGGCCGCCTTCGCTGCCGTCCGGCATGCCGAGCTGTGCTATTATTTTCTCCACGAGCGCCATATCCACCACATCCTGCCTGGAGCTCCTGAGACATTCCGTAAAGATTTCGGCAATTCTCATTTCAAGTTCGTCCATAACCTCATCGGTGTAGTAGCCCATCCTGGCCTTATCCTTGAATGTTTCAAGATAGTCGCGCAGTTTGTCGCAGGCGTCTTCATCCATGATGAAACTCCTGCCGCCGATGGCGACATTTAAAATCCGTTTCATAATCTGTTGTTTTTATAACTCATCCATGCCTGGCATGGTATTTTTACATGGCAAATATATTAATTATTACAATACCTTGTAATGCAAGGTATAAAATTTTTAAAAAAACGGGGATGACCGTTCCCCGTCCTGTATCTGAGCCGGCTCTATTCTTCCGGAGCTGCAGTCGGGCTTGCCGGTTCGCCTTGCTGTAAGGGCAGTGCGGAAGGGAATTCGGGCTGTCCCTGAGTGGACTGCGTCTGCTCGATTTTGTTTATTACCGTGTTGTTGCCCTGCTTTCCCCTGTTGTGTGCGAATGCGGATGCTGCCACACACAGTACAAGGATTATTATGGCAAGGGTCCATGTGGCCTTTTCGAGAAAGTCGGCAGTCTGGCGTACTCCGAAAGTCTGGTTCCCGGAAGTGAAGTTAGCGGCAAGCCCGCCACCTTTCGAATTCTGTATAAGCACAATGAATGTAAGAAGGAGGCTTGCGATTATGATCAGTATCGAAATAGCTATATACATAATTATAATTGTTTCTTCATCTCATTTTTAAGGGATGCAAAGTAAGCACTTTTTTCCGGATATAGCAAAATTAGTTTGTCATAAACTTCATAAGCCTTGTCGAATAGCCCCTGGTCTGCGTATATGCCGGCAAGGGTTTCGGTGAAAAACGACGGATCATCGAATACGCCGTCGTCGGCAATTTCAGTTGCCGCCTGATTCCTGATTTTCATTGAGCCGGCCCTTTCTATTGCGGAAGTGCTGCCGTCTTTGAGCAATTCATCGAAATCGGCTTTGGAGAAGTAGTCTCCGCCTGAGATTATGATGCTGGCGGCAGGTGCGGATGCCTGTTTCCGGGATGAGGGCCCGGTTTCCTGCCTCCCTGAGACGGAAATTCTGTAACAATCCCTTAGAATCTTTCTGTTCAGGTCCATGAACGGGGCGGCGTTTTTCAGGCATTCCCTGCGGTGTTCCTCCCCGAGGGCGGACATTTTCCTGCACAGCTCCAGCCTTGCAAATGAAAACCACGGGTACTGTGAGACCGTTCTCTCCAGTTCGGGCAACGGCATCGAGGATATTTCCATTATATCCATAGTCCTTACCAGTTTGCGACGGTGGCGTTGAAAATATCCTCGATTAGTATGTCTATGATATCCTCACAAAGAGAACCTTCGACGGCATCGAGAAGCTGCATGGAGTCGTAGTCGGCGTAGGCCGAAAAACTTTTTTCAAAGTCCTCTTCAGGATGCAGCCTGTTGGTGAAGTAAACCTTGACTGTTACCGTCAGCCTGTTCTGCGAGGCCACTTCATCTGCAGTAACGGCAGTGGGACGAGTATCGTAGCCGATTATTTCCCCTGACACGTTGAGATCCCCGTTTTCGCTGACAATGTCCAGGTCTGTCAGCCTTCTGTATTGGTCTATAAGGGCTTCCGAAAGCGATGCGCTCAGGGAAGGATTGACTCTCATGGCATTGTTCTGGAAATATTCTACTGCGATGGTCTTGACGTCCGGCTGTATGGATGTTCCGGAGAAAGAGTAGATTCCGCATGCTGACAGCAGGCATGCGAGGGCCGCAGCGGCCAATGAATGGATGATTTTGCCCATAGTCCTATTCTAAATGCAATTCCTTTATTTTCCTGTATAGGGTCCTTTCGGATATTCCCAGCTCTGCCGCAGCCGCTTTGCGGCGGCCTTCATGCTTTGCCAGCGCCTTTTTTATCATTTCCGAGTTTACGTCCTTAATCGTACGGCCGGTATCATGTTCCTCTATTATGTCGGGACTGACTATAATAGGTATGTTTGCAGGAGTGTCTGCCATCTTCACCGGCAGGTTGTGGCTGTCGGCTGACAGCAGGGTTGTCCGGTCTGCGGGGTCCCTGCCTTCCACGGCCGCTTTCAGCTCGTCTACTTCCTGTCTGAGCTGAAACAGGATTTTGAATATGATATCCCTGTCCGTAAGTCCGTCCCTGTCGGCCGAGCCGCCTTGCCCTACTTTTACCGGAAAAGCATCCGGAGTGTCGGCTGGAAGATACCTGGATGCGGCTTCCCCGCTTACGGTGCGCTCGCTTTCGAGCACCGACATCTGCTCTGCCACATTCTTGAGTTGCCGTATGTTGCCCGGCCAGCGGTAATTTTCGATTATTTCCCGTGCCTCCGGAGTAAGCCTTATTGCCGGCATGTTGTATTTGTCTGCGAAGTCAAGCGCAAACTTCATGAACAGCAGGTGAATGTCATTTCTCCTTTCCCTGAGCGGAGGTATGGAGATCGGAACGGCATTCAGCCTGTAGTAGAGGTCTTCCCTGAATTTTCCCGAATTGATGGCATGCATGAAATTTATATTCGAGGCTGCAATGACCCTGACATTTGTCTTTTGGGTCCTGGAGGAACCGACCCTTATGAATTCGCCGGTTTCCAGCACTCTAAGCAGCCTGACCTGTGTGGAGAGCGGAAGTTCGCCGACCTCGTCCAGAAAGATGGTCCCCCCGTCGGCCACTTCGAAATAGCCTTTCCTTGCCTCGTTCGCCCCTGTAAAGGAACCTTTTTCATGCCCGAACAGTTCGGATTCTATGGTGCCTTCCGGAATAGCTCCGCAGTTGATGGCTATATATGTATTGTGCTTCCTCGGGCTGAAAGCATGTATTACTTTAGGTATCACTTCTTTACCTACTCCGCTTTCCCCTGTGATCAGTACTGACAGATCTGTGCCGGCAATCTGTATTGCCGTGTCGAGCGCCCTGTTGAGCCTCGCATCGTTGCCTATTATGCCGAAACGGTTTTTGACTTCGTTTAGATCCATGTCCGCAAAGATACCATTTTTTGGCACTCTTTTCGTAAATCCTGTATAAAATCCGAAATATTGATTATATTTGCGATATTAACATAAAAGCATGAGTTAGACCATAGTAATTAAATATCAATAAAATGAAAAGAGTATTTTTTAATTTTCTGATGATTGCCCTGGCCGGGCTTCTCGCACCCTCTTGCGGTAATCCGTCCAAGATGGCCGAGAGTGCCGAACAGGTTTCCGTCACATGCGAACCTCAGGTTCTTGAAGTGGTGGCAGGCAAGATCAATGCCGGTGTTACCGTATCGTTCCCCGAGAAGTTTTTCCATCCTAAAGCTGTCGTCGAGGTGGTTCCTGTCATCGTATATGATGGCGGCGAGTCCGCTTTGGAACCTGTCATGCTTCAGGGTGAGGATGTTGCGGGAAATTATTATCCTATAAGCGAGGCTGGCGGCTCGATTTCCAGGAATTTCACTTTCGACTATGTGGAAGGTATGGAAAAATGCCATCTCGAACTCAGAATGACTGTCATATATAAGGATGAAAGGATACCTTTCGCAGCTCCCTACAAGGTAGCCGACGGTGCCAATACCACTTATATGCTTGTCAAGAAAGGAACGGCTCTTCCCTATGCTCCCGACGCCTACCAGCCCGTCATTGCAGAGCAGAACGAGGCCCAGATACTGTATCTTATCAACAGCTCAACAGTCCGTCCTTCCCAGCTGAAGACTGACGAGATCAAGGCTTTCCAGGAATTCCTCACCAACCTCAAGGAAGACAGCCGCAGAACGATCAAGAATACCGAAATCGTAGCCTATGCCTCGCCTGACGGAAAAGAGGACTTCAATGCGGAACTTTCGGAGAGACGTGCCAAGACCGCTACCGATGCGTTCAACAAGAGGATAAACAACAAGAACGTGGCTATCGAGACAACGGTGGACAGCAGGAACGTGGATGAGGACTGGGACGGCTTCCAGGAACTTGTAAGCAACTCGAATATCGAGGACAAGGATCTTATTCTCAGGGTTCTTGAAATGTACAGCGACCCTGCCGTACGTGAGAGGGAGATAAAGAACATGTCCGAGGTCTACACCATTCTCAAGGACGAGATACTTCCCCAGCTGCGTCGTGCGAGATTCATCGCCAACATTGAGTTTACGAACTACAGCGACGAGGAACTCGTGGCTCTGGTAAATGACAACATAGAGATACTCGACGAGGAAGCTCTTCTCCATGCCGCATCCCTGATAAATGACAATGACGTCAAGATAACCGTTTATCAGAAAGCCATAGACAAATACGGCAGCGACCGCGCCGACCTCAATCTCGGTATCACCTATCTCCGTATGGGCAAACTTGCCGAAGCAGAAGCGGCCCTGGCCAACGTGGACGGAAAGGACTGCCCTTATTATGCAAATGCAATGGGCGTTGTATATCTCCGCAAGGGCGATAACGCAAAGGCTGCCGAGATGTTCGGAAAATGCAGCCTGAAAGAGGCCCAGTACAATATGGCCGTTATCGATATTCTTAACGGCAAGTATGCGGATGCACAGACAAAACTCAAGGGAGAAGGCGGCTTCAACGAGGCTCTTGCCAACATCCTTACAGGCAATCTCGATGCGGCTTCAGGCATTCTCGGCGATGCCAAGTGCGCATGCAAGAATTATCTGAAAGCCGTCATTGCGGCCCGTCAGGGCAATGCTGATGCAGCCAATGCGGCCTTGAAGATTGCTGAAAGCAGCGAGGCTCTGGCAGCACGTGCAGCAAACGATATCGAATTTGCAAAAATCAGATAAACGATTTTGAATCAATCCTAAATGACAGTGCCCGAGTCCGAAGACCCGGGCATTGTCGTTTTATTGCCTTTATCTCTGTTTCAGTCCAGTTTCAGTACAGCCATAAATGCGGACTGGGGTACCTCTACATTACCTATCTGGCGCATGCGTTTCTTGCCTTTTTTCTGTTTTTCCAGCAGTTTGCGTTTTCTGGTTATATCGCCGCCGTAGCATTTGGCAAGGACGTCCTTGCGGACGGCCTTAACGGTTTCCCTGGCAATGATCTTTGCCCCGATGGCGGCCTGAATTGCTATTTCGAACTGCTGTCGCGGTATGAGTTCCTTGAGCTTCTCGCACATTCTCCTGCCGAAATCATAGGCCCTTTCCCTGTGGATAAGGGAGGACAGGGCGTCTACCGGCTCTCCGTTGAGCAGTATGTCCAGTTTTACCAGATCCGCTCTCTGGTATCCGGTAATATGGTAATCGAATGAGGCGTATCCTTTGGAAATGGATTTAAGTTTGTCGTAAAAGTCGAATACTATTTCGGCCAGCGGCATGTCGTAGGTGAGCTCCACCCTGTCTGCCGTAAGGAAGTGCTGGCCCTTGAGTACTCCTCTTTTGTCAAGGCACAGTTTCATTATCTGCCCGAAAAATTCGCTTTTGGATATGATTTGCGCCCGGATGTACGGTTCTTCTATATAGTCTATCAGGGTGGGGGCTGGCAGCCCGGAGGGATTGTGTACGTCCACCGTCTCCCCCTGTGTGGTATATACCTTGTACGATACGTTGGGTACGGTGGTGATTACGTCCATGTCGAATTCCCTGTAAAGTCTCTCCTGCATTATCTCCAGATGCAGCAGTCCGAGAAATCCGCACCTGAACCCGAAGCCCAGGGCGAGGGAGGACTCGGGGTCGAATACCAGCGACGCGTCGTTCAGCCTCAGTTTTTCGAGCGAGGCCCTGAGATTTTCGTATTCATCCGTCTCTACAGGGTAGACCCCGGCAAAAAGCATGGGCTTTACTTCTTCGAAGCCTGCAATGGAATTCAGGCATGGGTTGTCCACATGGGTGATGGTATCACCTACCTTCACTTCCACGGCCGATTTTATCCCGGATATGATATAGCCGACATCGCCTGTCCCTACCTCGTCTTTCGGACACATTTTGAGGCGCAGGCATCCCACCTCGTCTGCCTGGTATTCCTTTCCGGTATTAAAGAACTTGACCTTGTCCCCCTTGCGCACTGTCCCGTTTACGACCTTGAAGTAAGCTATTACGCCCCTGAAAGGGTTGAATACGGAGTCGAAGATCAAAGCCTGGAGCGGCGCTGCGGGATCTCCGGACGGGGCGGGGAATTTTTCGACTATTGCGTCCAGTATGGCGGGGATACCTTCCCCTGTCCTGGCGCTGGCAAGCAGGATGTCCTGACGGTCGCAGCCCAGCAGGTCGATAATCTGGTCGCTCACTACGTCTACCATGGCGGCATCCATGTCTATCTTGTTGAGTACAGGGATAATTTCAAGGTTGTGGTTTATTGCCAGATACAGGTTGGATATGGTCTGTGCCTGTATTCCCTGGGTTGCGTCCACTACCAGCAAGGCCCCTTCGCAGGAAGCTATGGCCCTTGACACTTCGTAAGAGAAGTCTACGTGTCCGGGGGTGTCAATCAGGTTGAGGGTGTACTCCGTTCCCCTGTATTTATAGACCATCTGTATGGCATGGCTCTTTATGGTGATTCCCTTTTCCTTTTCCAGATCCATCGAGTCGAGGACCTGGTCTTCCATCTCCCTGTCGCTCAATGTATGGGTGTACTCGAGCAGCCTGTCGGCAAGGGTGCTTTTGCCATGGTCTATATGTGCTATTATGCAGAAATTCCTGATATTTTTCATTTAAGACGAATTTGCGCAAAGATACATTACTTTTGATTTTCTTCAAATTCGTGTTACCTTAGCAGAATATTAATCAGAATACGAGATACAGATATGTCAAATGAAGAGAAACTGACCCGAATTGCCTCCCAGGTCCGCAGGGACATAATCAGGATGGTTACCGGGGCTGCATCCGGTCATCCGGGAGGTTCTTTGAGCAGTGCGGATTTCGTCACCGCGCTTTTTTTCGAGGTTATGGAGCATTCTCCGGAACATTGGGACAGGAGCGGTAAAGGTAATGATATGTTTTTCCTTTCGGCAGGCCATCTTTCCCCGTTGTTCTACAGCGTATTGGCTCGGAGTGGGTATTTCCCTGTCGACGAGTTGTCCACATTCAGGCGTTTCGGCTCCAGGCTTCAGGGACATCCCTCGGTAGCCAAAGGCCTTCCCGGAGTATATGAGCCTTCCGGATCGCTGGGGCAGGGCCTTTCCGTAGCCTGCGGCGCGGCTCTCGGCAAGCGCCTCTCGGGAGACAACCATAAAGTGTATGTGCTTTGCGGGGACGGCGAAAGCCAGGAGGGACAGATCTGGGAAGCTGCCCTTTTCGGGGCCATGCACGGAATAGACAACCTTATTGCCATGACGGACTGGAACGGGCAACAGATAGACGGCCCGGTGGAATCCGTAATGTCCCTCGGGAATCTGAGGGCCAAATGGGAGGCTTTCGGATGGCGTGTCCTTGAAGCCGACGGGCATGATATGCGGGCCATACTCGATGTTTTTGCGGAAGCCGGACACTGCTCCGGGGAAAAGCGTCCGGTGATGATTCTTTTTAAGACGGAAATGGGTCACGGTGTGGATTTTATGGCCGGTACACATAAATGGCACGGCAAGGCCCCTTCGGCGGAACAGTGCGAACGGGCGCTTTCGGAGCTGGAGGAGACGCTGGGGGATTATAAGTCGATACAGTAATGAATTCTAATATGTCTGATATGGAGTATATAAATACAGGAAACAAGGATACGCGTTCAGGGTTCGGAGCCGGGCTTGCAGAACTCGGGCGCACCAATCCGGATGTGGTGGCCCTGTGTGCCGACCTTACCGGTTCCCTTAAAATGGATGAATTCGCTTCCGAGCATCCTGACAGGTTCTTTCAGTGCGGCATTCAGGAAGCTAATATGGTAGACGTGGCGGCCGGACTGTCATTGAACGGCCGTATTCCCTTTGTCGGCTCATTTGCAAATTTTGTGACGGCAAGGGTGTATGACCAGCTCCGTCAGTGTGTGGCTTACGGCAATACCAATGTGAAGATAGCCGCTTCCCATGCCGGCATAACTCTCGGCGAGGACGGCGCCACGCACCAGACTATGGAGGATATCGGCCTTATGCGTATGCTTCCGGGCTTTGTCGTCCTTAATCCGTGCGATTATAATCAGTGCAAGGCTGCGACCCTGGCGGCGGCGGCGTGGAAAGGTCCTGTCTATATCCGTTTCGGAAGGCCTTCCGTCCCTAATTTTACACCGGCGGAGGCCCGTTTTGAGATAGGAAAGGCCGTCAGAATGAAGGAAGGTTCCGATGTTACCCTTCTGGCTACCGGGCATCTGGTATGGGAGTCGCTTTGTGCAGCAGACATGCTTGAAAAGGAGGGCATATCGGTTGATTTGCTGAATATCCATACAATCAAGCCCCTCGACGAGGAAGCCGTTATAGCATCGGTGTCTGTGACTGGAGCCGTGGTTACGGCTGAGGAACACCTGCTTGCCGGAGGGCTTGGGGAGCTTGTGGCAGGGGTGCTTGCACGCCGTTGCCCCTGTCCGATGGAATTTGTAGCCGTGGCGGACCGTTTCGGCCAAAGCGGGCGTCCGTCAGAACTGATGTCTGCCTACGGGCTGGATGCCGCCCATATCGCAGATGCCGTAAGAAAAGCGGTTAGCAGGAAGAATGCCTGACGATAGGGAAATTCTCGAAATTTATAACATGGAAGGCAGACAGGAATATGCCTTCAACCTTATTGTACGCAAATACGGGGAACGTTTGTACCGTCTTGTCCGCAAGATGACTTCGAGCCATTCGCAGGCGGATGATGTGCTTCAGGATACTTTTCTGAAAGTCTGGAAGTACCTTCCGGATTTCAGGGAAGAGTCAGGACTGTACACCTGGATGTACAGGATAGCGGTCAATGAGACGATAACCGCCCTGCGCAGGGAAAGGCTCCGTTCCGCATTTTCGCTTTCAGACAAAAACGGCAAGGCTGCCCTGACCCTTGCGGCCGACCCGTATTTTTGCGGCGATGACGTGCAGCGCAGGCTCTACGGTGCAGTCGCCAAGCTGCCTCCCAAGCAGAGGGCCGTGTTCACTCTTAAATATTTCGAAGGTTTGAAATATGAAGAGATAGCTTTCGTTCTCGGGGGTACGGTCGGCTCTTTGAAGGCTTCGTATCACCATGCCTATACCAAGATTTGTAGAAGTATGGAGGAGGATGCGGTTTAATCCTTTTCAGTTTAAAATAGTCTAACAGTTGTATGAACGATGAAAGATTGAGACAAGATCCGTTTGTCCTGCCCGAAGGATATATTGCGGAAGTGGAGGAATCCCTCAGGAAGAAAATCCACAGGCCGTTGTCCGGGATGTCCGTTTTTATCGGAAAGGTAAAGCCGGCATTTATGCTGGTCCTTGTCTTTGCCGTAATAGGAGGTTTCGGATACGGAGTCAGGAAACTTACGGAAGCCGTATACGGTACTGTCTCCTATGAAGACGGGTTCATGGCTCTGATAGAGGAAGGGTATATAGACCCTGAGTTCATATATTATGTGTCGGACGAGATAAATGTCGGCGAGGCGCTGGATTCGTCGCTCGAAAAAACCGTCTATGTGGATGAGATTATGACGGGCGACCTTGTTGCGTCCATGACACAGAATGAGGTGGAGGAATATATTGTCTCACGTAATAATGACTGATGTTATGAGAATGAATTACACAAAAATGATTATGGCGGCAGCGGTGGTGTTCCTGCCGTTGACCTGTGCAATGGCCCAGAGGCCGAAAGACAGGCATAACCATAAGGCTAACATGGAACAGCTTGAGAGCGCGAAAATAGCTTTCTTCACTTCGGAAATGGAACTTACTCCGGAAGAAGCCAAAGTATTCTGGCCTGTATACGACAGGTATGCCGAAGAAAAGCGGCTTTCGCACAAAGGGTGCAGGGAGAGCCTCGAGGCGTTGAAAGCCGCCTGTGAAAGGAACGGGATATCGGATGTAGAGTATAAGAAACTTCTGAAGGAGTGTACCGATGCCCGTGAAAAAGATGCGGATATTGACAACCTGTATCTGCCTGAATTTTATAAGATACTGTCGGTAAAGAAAGTGGCGAAAATGTATCTTGCCGAAGACAAGTTCAAGATGAAGATGATCCGTATGTGGAAAGACCAGCACAGGCGTGACGGGAACCAGTGCCCCCCGGAAGGCGATTTTCCCGGAGGTCCTGACGGACATGAAAAACCGATGAAGCCATGATAGAGGCAATAGGGATAGAAAAAAGTTTCGGACAGCTGAAGGTTCTGAAAAGTATTGATTTTAAAGCGACTTCATCAGAAGTCGTTTCTATTGTGGGAGCCAGCGGTGCGGGAAAGTCCACTTTCCTGCAGATACTCGGCTCCCTTTCCCGCCCCGATAACGGACGGGTGCTCATAGACGGTACAGACGTGTTCTCACTTCCTTCCGCCTCCCTGTCGTCTTTCCGCAACCGCAAAATAGGCTTCGTTTTCCAGTTCCACCATCTTCTGCCTGAATTTACCGCACTCGAGAATGTGATGATACCGGCCCTTATAGCCAGGATGGGCGCATCGGAGGCGAGGCAGAAGGCTGCAGGGCTTTTAAGGGACATGGGCCTGTCGGAGCGCAGTTCCCACAAGCCTTCCGAACTTTCCGGCGGGGAGCAGCAGCGCGTGGCTATAGCGAGGGCCATAATCAACAACCCATCGGTCCTCCTTGCCGACGAACCGTCGGGAAATCTTGACAGCAGGACCAAACAGGAAATCCATTCCCTGTTTTTCAAGCTCAGGGACAAGTACGGACAGTGCATTGTCATAGTGACACATGACAGGGAACTGGCTTCCATGTCGGACAGGATGCTGGAAATGAAAGACGGGATGTTCCTGAATTAAATATTTTTGCTAATTTTGTGAGCTAAAATATTTTTGAATCTAATTTTTTGAACGTATGAAGACATACCAGACCGGGCATATCAGAAATGTCGTGCTTTTGGGAAGTTCCAAGTCCGGGAAGACCACTCTGTCGGAGGCTATGATGTTTGAAGGCAAGGTGATTGACCGCAGGGGAACAGTAGAAGCGAAAAACACTGTAAGTGACAACACGGAAATCGAACAGATCAACCAGCGCTCCATATACGCCACTCCGCTTTATACGGAGTTTATGGACAACAAACTGAATATAATCGACACTCCGGGTGCGGATGATTTCATCGGCGGTGTGATATCGGCTTTCAAGGTCTGCGATTCCGGCATAATGCTTGTCAATGCCCAGCAGGGTGTGGAAGTGGGAACGGAACTTTTCGGACGTTATGCCGAAGAACATAAGAAGCCTCTTGTAGTTGCAATAAACCAGCTTGATGCGGACAAGGCGAATTGGGAGACTACCGTGGATTCCCTCAAGCAGGCTTTCGGAAGCAAAATAGTCCTTGTGCAGTTCCCGGTGGCTACCGGCGCCGCATTCAACTCTTTCGTGGATGTACTGAAAATGAAGATGTACTCATTCAAGGACGAGAACGGTACAAGGGAAGAGTCCGATATACCCGCAGACCAGATGGGACAGGCCGAGGAACTCCAGTCGGCCCTTATGGAGATGGCTGCGGAAAGCGACGAGGCCTTGATGGAAAAATATTTTGAGGAAGGGACGCTGTCCCACGAGGATATGATAAAAGGGCTTAACGCCGGTTTCCTGGCAGGCTCGATTATGCCGGTATTCTGCCTTTCGGCCAGAAAGGATATAGGTGTGAAACGCCTGATGGAATTTGTGATAAACGTTGCACCTTCGCCCGCCGGGGACAGCGAGATGACGAAGGACGGCCGTTCCATTCCTTGCGACCCTGACGGTCCTACGGCCATATTCATCTACAAGAATGCCCTTGAACAGCACCTCGGCGATGTTTCATACTTCAAGGTGATGTCCGGAAAGCTTACGGAAGGACAGGATCTCGTAAATCCCGAGAATGGCAATAAGGAAAGGATTTCCCAGATTTTTGCCGTAGCCGGAAAGAAGAGGGAAAAAGTGTCGGAGATGGTAGCCGGCGACATAGGGTGCACTGTCAAGCTCAAAACCGTCAAGTCCAACCAGACCCTTTGCGTTGCCGGTCAGGACATAGTCTTTACGCCGATAGAGTATCCCCAGCCCAAATTCCGTACGGCCATCAAGGCGGTTGACGAAAAGGATGAGGAGAAGTTGGGCGAGATCCTCAACAGGGCGGCTTCGGAAGATCCTACATACATAGTCCAGTATGCAAAGGAATTGAAGCAGACTATTCTCAGCGGACAGGGTGAGCAGCATATAAATATTCTCAAATGGCAGATTAACAACATCCACAAGATGGAAATCGAATTCATGCCTCCGAGAATATCCTACCGTGAGACCATAACCAAGGTGGCGGCTGCAAACTACCGTCACAAGAAGCAGTCCGGCGGTGCAGGGCAGTTCGGTGAAGTGCATCTGCTTCTCGAACCCTATGTGGAAGGCGCTCCCCAGAACAACAAGTTTAAGGTTGACGGCAAGGAGATGGTGCTTACCATTAAGGGTAAGGAAGAATATACCATGGACTGGGGCGGCAAGCTCGAGTTCTACAACTGTATTGTCGGCGGCGCTATCGACGCCCGCTTTATGCCGGCTATTCTCAAGGGTATAATGGAGAAGATGGAAGAAGGTCCCCTTACCGGTTCCTATGCAAGGGACATCAGGGTATATGTCTATGACGGTAAGATGCATCCGGTAGACTCCAACGAAATCTCCTTCAAGCTGGCGGCACGCAATGCATTCAAGGAGGCATTCCGTAATGCCGGTCCGAAAATCATGGAGCCCATCTGCAATATTGAGATTATGGTTCCCGGTGAATATATGGGAGATGTGATGTCTGACCTTCAGGGCCGCCGTGCCATGATAGAGGGAATGAGCAGTGTCAAGGGATTTGAAGTCCTCAAGGCCAGAGTGCCTCTTGCAGAGCTTTACAAGTATTCTACGACTCTCAGCTCCCTGACATCAGGACGCGCTACGTTTACTATGGAGCTGGCCGAATACCAGCAGGTGCCTTCCGACGTCCAGGAAAAGCTGCTTAAGGCCTACCAGGAGGAAGAGAAAGACGAGTAACATTTATTATTATAGACAAAAGGGGCAGTCCGGACGGTTACGGGCCGCCCCTTTTTTGATGATATTGTCACGGATTTGAAAACCACTAAATCTTAAAATGATGAAAAGATACGCGACATTGTTTGTTATGGCATTAAGCCTGTCCGCCCTTGTGGCGTCCTCCTGTTCCAAGTCTCAGAAAGAGGACCCTGAACCCGAACCGTCAGACGGCAGGCCAGAACTGATAGCCGACAGGACGGAAATTATGGCAGACGGGGTTGACTGTGTAAACTTCACCGTTATGTTGGACGGGGTCGATATAACATCCGAAGAGGGGGTTACGATATGCTCCTCGGCCGGACTGTGCATGATTCCTTTCGGCGGCAAATTCTCTTTTTCTACGAAAATTCCGGGTGAATATGATTTTACGGCATCGTATCTCGGGCAAGAATCCTTACCGGTGACGGTGACGGTAGTTCCGGACCAGTCCGAGAACCCTGATCCAAGTACGTTCGATCCGTCAAAGGAGTTTCATAAGAACGTGCTCTTTACGGCTTTCACTGCCACCTGGTGCGGTACCTGCTACGGGAAATACAAGAATCCTATGGCAGAGTACCTTCAGGATGAGACTCATGCCGACCATATAATCCAGATGGATATTCATGTGGAAGATGAGATTGACAACACCCAGCTTTCTTACGATCTTATCGCCGACCTGGACGCTGACGGACGGTGGTCAGTCAGAACCCTTCCTGGAATCATAGTAGATTTCCGCCGTGAGTTTACCAATCCTTCGGACGATTGGATCTATTGTATGGGATTCTCTCCCCTTACGGCAATCAGTGCCGAGTCATCGTACAATGGAGGCAGCGCTACCGTCAATGTCTCTCTCGGAGTAAAGGAGGCCGGCGAGTACCGTCTCGTGGCCGCCTTGCTTGAGGACAATATCATTGCTTATCAAAGCAGTTACGGTGAGGGGTATAACCATAACAATGTATTGAGGGCCATTTCGGACGGAGGTATTTTCGGCGACGGGGATATCACAATGGATGCCTGGGAGGAAATCCAGAGGTCTTTCTCATTCGACGTAGATGAAAGCCTCTGTAACGTTTCCAATCTCGCCGTCGTAATATATTCTCTCCGTCATGAGGACGGGGTAATCGTAGCCGACAATTCCATCAGGCTTCAGTTGGGCAAGTCGTTGGATTATAGGTACGAATGATAAGGATAGTTGAGAAACGGGATTGCTGCGGGTGTACGGCCTGCATGTCGGTCTGCCCGGCCGGATGTATATCGATGAAAGCCGATGAAGAAGGGTTCCTGTATCCGGAAGTTGATACGGGCTCATGTATCGGCTGCGGTCTTTGCGAGAAGGTATGTCCCGTCCTTAATGCGGGCGGGCCGCGAAAGCCCCTGTTATCGTTGGCTTTCAGAACGGAAGATGCAGGACTTCTTGAAAGGAGCGCATCCGGAGGCGCGTTTCCGGAGATTGCACGCAGAATCCTGGAAAGGGGGGGAGTGGTGTTCGGCTCCCGTTTTGACGACAGGCATCAGGCCGTGCATGACTTTGCCGAAGATGCCGCGGGACTGTCGCGTTTTACCGGTTCCAAATACCTCCAGAGCAGGATGGAGGACAATTATAGGAAAGTCCGTTCGTTTCTGCTCGAGGGCAGAGATGTCATGTTTACCGGTACTCCCTGTCAGGTTGCCGGCCTGAATGCGTTCTTGCGCAAGCCGTATGACAGGCTTCTTACGGTGGATCTGATATGCCACGGAGTCCCTTCCCCCGCCGTATGGGGAAAATATCTTCAGGAGGAAATACTGTCGGCGGGTTCGCGTAACGGAATGGAGAATGTACAGGTGGAGGAAGTCCGTTTCCGTGACAAGGAATTCTCGGGTTGGAAAGGATATGACTTTACGATATTCTTTTCCGGAAGCGGTGTGCATGGCGGGAGGCGTATGCTGAGGTTTTCGGAAAAGGGAAAGGAAGAAAATCTTTTCATAAGGGGATTTCTCTCGGATCTTTATTCGAGACCGAGCTGTTACAGATGCCCTGCAAGATGTTTCAGGAGCGGAAGCGATATTACGATAGGGGATTTCTGGGGGATAGAGAGATTTTCCACTCTTTTCGACGACAACCGCGGGGCAAGCGCGGTATTGGCCAATACTCCAAAAGGGGTGGACATGCTTTCTTCCATAGAGGCCGTAAAGGTGCAGATGGAATATGCCGATGTCCTGGGTGGAAACAGGTGCCTTGAATATTCCGTCTCCCTGCCGCCTGAAAGGGACATGTTTTTTAAGGACCTGTCCGATGCAAATGTGCATGAAAGGATAAGGGAGTGCCTCAGGATAAAGGGGAACAGAAAATCATAAAAATAAAATGCCCGGAAGCGATTGAGATACTTCCGGGCATTATTGTCTGATTGCGGTATTTTATTCCTGCAGTGTCTTTACGGCTGCTTCGAGCTGTGCATCGAAGCCGTTCATAACATCGCCGGGGGCATTGTAAACCGTTACGTCGGGTTCGAGCTGTACATTCTCGAGATAGTTGCCATCCATGTCCATACACCCTACCTGGGGTATCCCGAATACTGTGCTGCCGTCTATCTGGCTTTCCCACCATACGGCGGTCATCGTGCCGGGAACGGGGGCTCCGACCAGCTTGCCTATACCGAGTTCTTTGTATACCCAGGGAGTTCCGTGGGCATTACTGTAGTTGTCTTCGCATATCAGCATGCATGACGGTTTGAGCCATTTGTTGAACGGGTCGCTTCCGATGTACTGGCCGCGCGGCACGAAACGTTCGTATTCCTTGCCGGAAAGGAGAGTGACCACATCATCGTGCAGCCATCCTCCGCCATTGTGGCGTGTGTCCACTATGACGGCGTCCTTGTCGCGGTTGCGGCCGAGAAGTTCGCTGTAGAGCCTTCTGAAACTCGGGCTGTCCATGGCTTCGATATGCACGTAGCCTATCTTTCCGCCCGACATTTCATCTACTGCGGCCCTGTTCCTCTCGATCCAGCGTTCGTAAAGGAGCGCGGTTTCCTGTCCGGAGTTTATACCCTTTACTGTTACGTCGAAGCGTTTGCCTGTTTCCGGATCGAAGATGCCGAGACGTATTTTCTTGCCTGTCTTGCCTTCGAGCAGAGGGAAATAGTCTTCGCCTGCGAGGATGGGCTGCCCGTCGATTTCTTCAATTATGCAGCCGGCCTTTACGTCGGAGGTAATGAGGGTAAGAGGGCTTCTCTTAATGATTTCCTTTATCTTAAGACCGTTACCGGAGTAGCTGTCATCATAGAAGACGCCGAGTGACGCCGTGGGATATTGTACTCCGTAATAATAATAGCGCGCTCCGGTATGGGATGCGTTGAGCTCTCCGAGCATTTCGCTGAGCATTTCGGCAAAGTCGAAGCCGTTGTTGATATAAGGGAGGAATTTGGAATATGTCTCCCTGTATCCATCCCAGTCCACACCATGCAGGTCTGGATCATAGAATTTGTCTACGACCTGTCTCCAGGCATGTCCGAAGATATATTCGCGTTCGGCATACGGCCTGTACTCGAATACACCTTCCATTTCAACGGGAGTAGGTGTACCGCTGTCTACGTTTATTTTCTTGATGCCGGACCATGTGTTCATGAAAATGTCCTTGCCGTCATCGGAGAGAATCAGGCTACTGTAGCCTACGTTCTTGGCGAGAATCTTGGTTTCGTCTTCCTTGAGGTCGTGAACCCAGAGATCCATTCCGTTTTCAAAGCTTGTCAGATAATAGAGTTTGCTGCCGTCCTTGCTCAATACGGCGTCACCGAGATTGGAAGAATTTACAGTGAGGCGCATGATCCTGTATTCTGCATTTTCAAGATCGAGTACGAGAGTCTCCACGGCTTCTTCGTCCTTATCCTTTTTGGATTTCTTCCTGTCCTTTTTCTTGTCCTTCTCTTCTTCGGCGGCAGCCTTGTCCTCTTCTGCCTTCTCTTCTTCTTCATAGAGGGCGAGTTCCTCTTCTGTCATCCTGAATTTCTCGTATGCCTCCAGGTCGAAGAACATGATATAGACGTCGGATTCGGCACCCCAGCTTCCGTGGCTGCGATAACCGGCGCGGTCGCTGAACCATATCATGGCCTTTCCGTCAAGCACCCATTTGGGCATGGTATCGGTATACCCGCTTCGGGTGAGGTTGTGCATTTCACCGTTGCCGGATGCATTGACGAGGGCAATGTCCTGATTGTTCCATCCGCCTACGAAAATGCAGTTGGAGAGAATCCATTTGCCGTCAGGACTCCACTGGTACCACTGATCCCCGTCACTGTAGGAGTATTGCCACTTTCCGTCCATGACGGTGCGTACTTCCTTGCTCTCGAGGTTGATTACCCTGATTGCCGTCCTGTTCTCAAGGAAAGCGATTTCTTTTCCGTCAGGACTGTAAAGGGCCTGGAAAGACGGTACGTCAGAGTTTGTAATGCGGTCTTCTCTTATTTCCGTGGAATAGGGGAAATACTTTTCATCCTCATTTACTATGGTGCTTCTGTAGACCTGCCACAGCCCGTCCCTTTCCGATGAATAGATAAGGGAGCGTCCGTCAGGGGAGAAGTCCAGGTTCCTTTCCTGTTCGGGAGTGTTGGTTATTCTTTTCGTAGTCCTGTAGTCGGTAGCCGTAACATATACGTCGCCGTGGAAAATGAATGCAACCTGCTTCCCGTCCTTGCTTACGGCTATTTCCGATGCACCGGAGACGTTGCGTTTGATAAGGTCCCTGTCCTGCCTGTCGGCTATGATGTCAATCTGGACCTTGTTTACTGTCCCCTGAGGGTCGCAGGTATAGATTTCCCCGTCATAGCCGAAGCACATACGCCCGTTGCCGGCTATGGATAGGAACCTTACCGGATTGCCGGAGAAATGCGTAATCTGTCTGTCGGCCGCATTGCCCTCAAGGTTTCTATGCCATATATTGAATGTCCCGTCCTGTTCGCTGAGGTAGTAGAAGGATTTTCCGTCCGGGGCGAAGACGGGATTGCGGTCTTCGCCGGAGAAGTCGGTAATTTTCCTGAAATTCCCGTCCTTCACGTTGTCGCCTTCGAATGTGCAACTCCAAATGTCGCGGGCTATGGAAGACGTATGATGTTTGCGCCACGTGTCCTCGTATCCTTTCAGGTCGTGATAGAGTATCGTTTTTCCGTCTGCGGAAAAGACTATGCCCTCAAGCGGGAGGGTAGAGAACATTGACGGACGTCCGCCATCCGTGCTTACCGCGTATACCTGGGAGTATCCCGAGGGGAACTGCATGCTTTCCGCGTCCGGACGTATGGATGCGGAGTACAGTATTGTACTGTCATTGCGGAATACAATGGGGAACTCGTTGGCCGAGTGGGTTGTAAGCCGTTTGGGCTCACCGCCTTCCCTGTCTACTATAAATATGTCTGCGCTGCCCATCCTGTAGGATGCGAAAGCTATCTTCTGTCCGTCCGGACTCCAGACAGGCCGGGAGTCGAAAGCAGAGTTGGATGTAATCTGCTTTGCCAGGCCGCCTTCAACGGGGACTGTGAAAATGTCGCCCTTGTAGGCAAATGCGATGGTTGTTCCGTCGGGAGAGATTGCGCTGTACCTCATCCACAGTGGTGAATCGCCTGCATTCTCCTGAGCCGAAGCGGCACTTATGCCGGCGGCGGCGAGCAGGCAGAAAAATAATCTGTGAAAACGTGTCATAAAACAATAAAATTAACTACTTGCATACCATAATATTGAGAATCATCTCGTCAGTCACCTGCATACCTTTGGAGCCTATGTGGCCGAGGTTCTGTATGGTCTTCTCCACATCGTCCTCTATAATGCCGTCGTTCCCGGATATGCATATATTGTCAAGGGCGAGTATCGCCGACTGTACGGCTGATGAGACTCCAGATGCCACTTTCAGCGCGCAGCCGACTTTGGCTCCGTCGCAGACCATGCCGGTTATGTTGCCTATCATGTTTTTTACGGCATAGCAAATCTGGTCGAAATTGCCTCCGCTGAGCATGACTATTCCGCAGGCTGAGCCGGTAGAAGCTATCACACATCCGCACAGGGCAGACAGCTTGCCCAGGTAGCCCTTAATGTGTATTGCTACCAGGTGACTTAATATCAAAGCCCGTGCCAGTTCCTCGTATGAGGACATCAGCTGCTCCGAGGCTGCCACTACCGGCATTGTTACCGTTATACCCTGGTTGCCGCTGCCGGAATTGCTCATTGCAGGGAGCGTGCAGCCTGCCATGCGGGCGTCCGAAGCCGCTGCCGTCATTGCCATGCAGTGGGTCAGAAGTCCGTGTCCGAACACGTTGCGGTGGATGTTGGCCTGGATTGTCCGTCCTACCTGCAGGCCGTATTTGTGCAGCAGGCCTTCTTTAGACAGGGCCTTGTTCATGTCGGCCGCATCCAGAATGAATTTTATGTCATTCATGTCGGCCGTCGTGGCGAATTCGTAGATTTTCCTGAGATTCAGATTATAGTCCAGGGTGCTCCGGTATTCGGACTGTCCGGCGCCCTTTGCGGCTTCGGCAGCTTCCGGTTCACTGGACCTGTCTACGAGTACCCTGCCGTCTTCCGATACGTAAACGATGGCGTCATGGTCATCCGCTATTACCGTTTCGGCCCTGTGCGTCTGTCCGTCGGCGGCGGTAAAGTCGCAGGTTGCATGTATGTACAGCTTCTTGTCGGTGTCTGCAAGCGATATCTTCACTTTCCCGCTTTCCATGTACAGCCTGGCCCTTTCCACGTCTTCTTTGGTAAGATCCTTGAGTACTTCCAGGCCGTATTCGGGTTTCCCGCATTCCATGGCCAGGGCTGCAGCGATGTGGAGCCCCACCATGCCTGTACCGGGTACGCCTACACCCATGCCGTTCTTAAGTATATTGGCGCTTACCTGCACGTCGATGCAGTCAGGTTTGAGAGGCCTGAAAAGCGAGCAGGCCTTCGCTACCGCAAGGGAAACGGCGATGGGCTCTGTACAGCCCAGCGCCGGTTTTACTTCCCTGTGAAGCAGTTCCAGTATGTCTGAATATGTCTTGCCGTCCATATTCAGGCCTTTTGGGAGGCAAGGTACTTTTCTGCATCCATTGCAGCCCTGCAACCGGATGCAGCGGCATTTATGGCCTGCCTGTAAGTCGGGTCCTGTACGTCCCCTGCGGCGAACACGCCTTCTCGGGAGGTCCGGCACCCCTTGCCCTGTGTGATTATATACCCTTCACTGTCGGTTTCTATCCACTCTTTGAATACGTCCGAATTGGGATGATGGCCAATTGCGAGGAAGAACCCGTCTATTGCGATTGTCTTTTCCGAACCGTCATTATGCCTGAGCAGGGCACCGGTAACACCCATATCGTTTCCGAGAACCTCCTTTGTCTGGCATTCCCACAGTATCTCGATATTGGGCGTGTTGAATACCCTCTCCTGCATTGCCTTCGAGGCTCGCAGCACGTTGCGGCGCACTATCATATAGACTTTATTGCAGAGGGAGGCCAGATATGTGGCTTCCTCGCAAGCCGTATCCCCTCCGCCTACTACGGCCACGTCTTTCTTGCGGTAGAAGAATCCGTCGCATGTAGCGCAGGCCGATACGCCCTGTCCCTTGAAACGCTCTTCCGACTCCAGTCCGAGGTAGCGTGCGGTAGCCCCTGTGGCAATGATTACGCTTTCAGCCTCTATCCATTTCTCCCCGTCTATCTCCACTTTTAAAGGCTTGCCTGAAAAATCCGCTTTGGTGGCAATGCCGAAACGTACTTCCGTTCCGAAACGCTCGGCCTGAGCCTTGAAATCATCCATCATCTGCTGGCCGGAAACGCCCTGGGGATATCCCGGGAAGTTTTCTATATCAGTGGTCGTGGTAAGCTGTCCGCCGGGCTGTATGCCTTCGTAGACAACTGTCCGGAGGCCGGCTCTGCCCGCATATATCGCAGCAGTATAGCCGGCCGGCCCGCTTCCCAATATAAGTACCTGTATTTTTCCGTCTGCCATGCCGTCAGAGTGATTTAGCGTTTCTGAAATTCTTTTTCTGGGTTTTGGCGTCGCCTACTACGACTATTGAAAGTTCGTCGGGATTGAGGTATTCATCGCATATTTCCCTTATGTCTTCGACCGTAGTATTGCGTATTATATCTTCCTGCTGTTTTACGAAATCCTGCGGAAGTTCGCCTACAAAGCTGGTTGTAAGCATGTCCAGAAGATTGTAGTTTGTCTCGAAAGCGAAGGCGTTCTGGCGTATGAGCGCGTCTTTGGTCTGGTCGAGCATCTCCTGGGTGAAGTTGTCGCCGTATCCTCCGAGTATTTCCCTGAACAGTCCTACAGAAGGTTCGGTCGCTGCGGCCTGTACACTTGACGTTGCCATGAAGTAACCGTAGTCAGGTGATGTCACGAAACTTGAATATGCTCCGTACGTGTAGCCCCTTTCAAGACGCAGCTTTTTGAAAAGCATGCCGTTGGAGCCGGAACCGAGACGGAAGTTCGCTACCTGCAGTTTGGGGAAGTCAGGGTCTTTTGAAGTGGGGGCTTCACCGAATACCAGGATAGAGGACTGCATGGCCCCCGGAAAATCTATAAAATAAAGTTCGCCTTCAGAACCTTCCATCCGTCCGTAATCGGGCCTTGTCACCGTAACGGCTTCCCCTTTCCAGTCATTTACAAGGCTTGAAAGAGCCGATTTGCAGGATGCCTCATCAATGTCACCGGCTATCAGGAAAGCTGCCCCGACAGGCGACATGTAGTTTTCATAATAGTTCTTCAGATCATCTACGGTAATGGAAGCAATGCTTTCTTCGGTACCGTAGACAGCTGTAGAGTAGGGATTGCCCTCACCGAAGAAGATAGTGCCCATGGCATCTCTTGCAATAGCGTCGGGGTCCATCCTGTCGCTTTGGATCATGGAAATGGCGTTGTTCTTTTCTATCTCGAAATATTCTTCGTCGAATCTCGGCTGGAGAATCATTTCTTCTACTATTCTGAGTGTCTTGCCGAAATTCCTGGACAGGCAGGAGCCGCTTATGGTCGTACGGTCTTTTCCTGCATAGACATTTACCATTGCCCCCAGAATGTCCAGTGCTGTTTCGAGGTCTTCCGGTGTACGGAGCGCCGTACCGTTGTTCATCATCCTGGCGTTCAGGTATGCCACGCCGGGTTTGCCGGCAGGGTCGAGCAGGTGTCCGCCCTTAATGATGATGGAGAAATTGACCATGGGTATTTCGTCATGAGTGATACCGCTGAGGGCCATTCCGTTGTCGAGAGAGGCATTCCATATTGCGGGAATATTCGATTCGGGCGTATTGGGCAGGTAGGCCGGTTCTATGCTGCGGTCGAAAGAGGACGGCGTGAATTCATAGTCGTCATCCACTATGGCCCCGGCCTGTGAACTCATCTGGCTGCTGGAGGCGTCGTCTACCTTTTCAACAGTGACCCTTGCAGGCGTGCCGCCTGTAACCGCAAGAGCTGCGCTGCCCTGAGGAACCATGCTTATGGACAGGTAGTTGTGCCCTTTGATGTATTTTTCATATACTCTCATTACATCTTCTGCCGTAACGGACTTGAGATCTTCTATCTGGTCGGTGAAGGCGTCCGGTTTGCCGCAGAATTCGTTTGTCTGGGCCAGGGTCATTGCCTTGTTGAGCACGCTTGAAAGCTGTCCGTACATGCCTGTTTCTATTGATGCCTTTACGGCTTCGAGCGATTCGGGGTTGATGCCCTCGCTTTCAAACAGCCTGAGCCCTTCCTCAATACCGGCATCGACGGAATCTAAGGATACGCCCGGGTATGCGGGAACCTGGAACATTGTCATTCCGGCTATTTCCTGCGACCAGTTTGCGGAATATGCCTCCTGGGCGAGCCCGGTAGATACCAGTGTCCTGTAGAGAGGGGATTTCTTGCTGCCTGCGAGCAACTGGCTGAGCACTGAAAGCGCCTGTTCGTCCTCATGGTTCATTTCAGCCGTGGGATATACTCTGAGAAGGAAAGGGAACGGGGCGAACGGGTCCTCGTAATAGACTTTCCTTATGCTTTCGAGGACTGCCGGCTGCGGCTGCGGGACAGGTACGTCGTTGCCTTTTGCTATCTCCCCGAAATACTTCTCTACCATTGCCTTTGTTTCTACGGGATCGAAGTCTCCGGCAATGCACAACGTTGCATTCTGCGGAACATAGTATGTGTGGTAGAAGTCCTTTACATCTTCGATTGTAGCCGAACGTATGTCATCCATCTCTCCGATGACGGCCCAGCTGTAGGGATGCCCCTCGGGGTACATCTCCTTGGAAAGTATCGCCATAATCTGGCCGTAGGCCGTATTGTCGGCTGTCTGTCTCTTTTCGTTGAGTATTACGTCTATTTCGCGCTCAAGGCCGGCCTGGGTTACCGTATTTACGAAGAAGCCCATGCGGTCTGACTCCATCCAGAGTATCTTTTCAAGCCCGTCTCTGGGAACGGCTTCATAATAAATGGTCCCGTCCTGGCCGGTACCGCCGTTGAATTCCCCGCCCATTGCGGCTATCTTTTCAAAGAAGGAATTTCTCGGCAGGTGCTCTGAACGCTGGAAGAGCATGTGCTCGAAGAAGTGCGCAAAGCCCGTCTTTCCGGGTTTCTCGCGGCTGGACCCTACATGGAACTGTATGGCTACGGCCACAACCGGATCGGAGTGGTCTTCGTGCAATACAACCTCCAGCCCGTTGTCTAAAGTATACTTTTCATAATCGATTTTAACGGCGTCCCTGCTTTTGCAGGCGAAAAGCAGGGGAACAATCATTGTCAGAAAAAACAAACGTTTCATATTGTAATTATTA
The DNA here is from genome assembly GCA_018715745.1 of Candidatus Coprenecus stercoripullorum. Classification (GTDB taxonomy): domain Bacteria; phylum Bacteroidota; class Bacteroidia; order Bacteroidales; family UBA932; genus Coprenecus; species Coprenecus stercoripullorum. The sequence goes on along the minus strand of DVLA01000020.1, from coordinate 1,874 downwards.
GATTAATTTGCATTCGTGCTTTTTACGTGGGTCAGCGGGGTTTTCCCCTTGGGCGTCCTGCCTGTACCCTGCCCCTTGTCCCCGGACGGCACAGGTCCGTGTGCGGCTGCCGGAGAGCCCTTGCGTATGCTCCAGACGAGGATTATGACGCCCGCTATTATGAACGGTATGCTCAGCAGCTGGCCCATGTTCAGCAGCATTCCCTCTTCAAAGGCTTCCTGCGGCTCTTTTACGAATTCTATAAGGAACCTTGCGCCGAACAGCCCTATAAGGAATATGCCGAATATCGTACCGGTGTGAAGCCTTGGCAGTTTCTTGAGATAGAGCCACAACAGGAAAAGCCCCAGAAGACAGTAGCATAAGGCTTCATACAGTTGAGTAGGATGTTTTGGGACGGTCTCTCCCCTGAGAGTGAAAACGAAGCCCCATGGCAGGTCTGTCTGATGCCCGTATATTTCCGAATTGAAAAGGTTGCCGAGCCGGATGAGCATACCTGCGAAGCATATTGCTATGACCAGTCTGTCTATTACCCAGATGTAGCTGAAACCGTTTTTCTTTCCGTAACGGTGGACGTACCACCATACGGCCAGCAGGACCCCTATGGCCCCTCCGTGGGATGCGAGCCCGCCCTCCCATGTCATCAGTATCTTCCATGGATGGGAAAAGTAGTAGACGGGATCGTAGAACAGTACGTGTCCTAACCTTGCTCCTACAAAAGTGCCGATTAGCAGGGCGTAGAGCAGGGGATCCAGTGTTTCGGTAGGGATTCCCTCCCGCTTGTAGAAGGATTTCATGATGAAGTAGCCGATAGGATACAGGCCTGCCACGAACAGCACGGAATACCATTTCAGGTGGAAGTTCCCTATCGAGAATATATAAGGGTCAACGCCCCATGTTACAGACAACAAATCAACCATGCCGGTCCAATATTATTTGAAAAAACAGGTAAAAGTACTAAAAAAAACGGGAGGAGCAAAGGCTATCGCTCCAAACGTGTAAAAACGCTTAGCGGGAGGATTCTCCGGTGGCTGTCGCACAATACCAGTTCTCCGGATGTGCGGGTGCCGTTTTCACCGAATGCGCATTTTACCATGGTATCCGAGAGCATTGCCGAATATCCGTTGGAATAAAGGTTGAGTACGAGGAAACTGTTGAAAGGGGAGAGAAGTCTGGCGCAGCCTTTGAGGATGTCGAACAGGTTTTCGTCCAGTTTCCACCTTTCTCCGTCAGGACCTCTGCCGTAAGCCGGGGGGTCGAGTATTATGCCGTCGAATACACTGCCTTTTCTGACTTGCCTCGTGACATATTTGAGAGCATCATCTATCAGCCACCTTATACCTTCGAGCCCTGACAGTTCCATGTTGTTTCTGGCCCATGTGACGACCTGCCTTACGGAATCCACATGGTATGTTTCGGCCCCAGCGGCGCATGCGGCGAGAGATGCCGCCCCTGTGTATGCAAACAGGTTGAGCACCCGAGGCGGCTGAGTGACGCCCCTTTTTATATTGTTGGCACGCAGACGGGCTACCTGCCGGTAGATAAAGTCCCAGCTCGGAGCCTGCTCGGGAAACACGCCGACATGCTTGAATGCCGTAAGTCCCAGGCGTAGATGCAGTTCTGCCCCACAGCATTCCGAAAGAATTGCGGCGGCATCAGTAGCGGGATTGGTGTCGGATCCAGTCATGGCTCCAGTTTTTGTTTCAGTCCAGACCTCATTTACCGCAGGCAACCGGTATGAGATGCTCCACTGTTCCTGCATCCGCCCGAGCATGGTCCACACCCCGCTGTCCTCCTTCCCCGCCTTGGAGAAGCCGGCACCTGGAGTGAAAGCCGTCTGCGCACGCCTCTTCCAGTCAGCCGCAGGAAGCGCCTTG